>JAPOXY010000037.1:32184-36317 GCA_026706845.1 Gemmatimonadota bacterium | reverse complement strand
TGTGCAAGGGAATCACGACTTGATACAGACTTATGCCAGCACTTTTCATTGCCAGCAATTCCCCGCGCTGTATCAGCCCCCCCATACAGAACAATCCCGCGAGCAAGACTGCCATTGGAAGCACGAGGACGACAATATAGGGCAAATAGCAGAAATAATAAGACAGAATTGTTCCCAGGCCGACATCTCGGTCTATAAACGCGCTGAGGCGATCTACCAGATCAATTACGACAAAAACAATGGTAAAAGCCAGCAAGCTGAGGGCAAAGGGCATTGCAAATTGGACGACGACATAGCGGCTCAAAATACGCACGGCTATCTCCTTTTTACGCCCCACTCGCAGATAATTCGAGCAGATAGAACAACGCCGACGAGGGCGGTCAATACATTGGGCATCCACATCGCAAACCAGGGCATGAGCACCCCTCGGTCAGCCAGTTTTTCACCTCCGATGAGAAAAATCCACCACGCTAAAAAAAAGCCAATGCTAATTGCCGCGCCAATTGCTGCACTGCTGCTGCGCGCCCACACGCCGATAGGCGCGCCTACCAGCACAAATGCCACACAGGCTGCGGGAATTGAAAATTTTTTGTGTACTTCCACGCGCAATCGGTCTGCTGCTCTCAACTTATGGCGTGCAATCCGCGTATCGGCTGCCACGCGCCCCAATACAGCGCGCAGTGACTGCACGGGGTTTGTATCTGCGGAATCTATTAACACTTCGCGCACAAACGCATCTAAAAGGTTCGCCCTTTTGACCTTCGCCTGATGTAATTCGCTTTCGTATTGTGCAATTTTGTGCTGCATGGTGGCGATATCCATTTCTCTATCATTGCGATACGCCGATGAAGACCGAGACAACTGTTGGCCCGCATCACCGAGACGCAATCTGGCTTTGGCAAATGTTGTGAGCGCATAGACTGTGGGATCGTCTGGATCAATGCGGTGCATTTCCCCGTTAAAGAGATAGAGCAGAGCCTCGTCTCGCGCTTCGTCAAATTCGACAACGCCCGAATCGGCAACCGCTGTTTCGGGAAACCCATCGCTATTAAAGCTATATACCAGCACGTCATGGAGGATATTTCCGCCCGCATCGGCGCGATCAAATAAAATCTGGTAATTTTTGAAATCGCCGATCATCACACCGGCCTTGTCGGCGAGTGCGACAGCGGGGCGTTTGCGGTGAATATCTGTCATCAAAATGCGGGCGCGGTGATTAAATTCGGGCAAAATGCGATCATTAAAAAACACCAGTCCAATTCCCAAAAGCGCGGCGACGATCAGAACCGGCACGACGACCTGATGAATCCCAATGCCCAATGCGCGCATGGCCACAATTTCGCCCGCGGCACTCAAGCGGCCAAATGCCAGCAGGGTGCTGACCAGCACAGCCATCGGAACGGCGAGTGCAATCATCCAGGCCGTGTTTAAAAAAAACAACTCAAAAACCACACCTATGGGCACGCCTTTTCCCAGTATGCGATCGAGCATTTGCAAAACGAGATCAATGACGAGAAGAAAGATGATCACGGAAAAACCAAATAAAAATGGCATTATTAGTTCGGATATCACATACCAGCGCAAGCGCATGAGGAACCTTTTGTAAAAAAATAAGTTTAACCGAATGGTGCACAACTGGTTCAGGCCAGTTCATAGACGAATATACGGCTTTTTACCTGTGAAAAAAAGACGCGCTTACCGATATTTATCTCCCGCCAATTTCTTCGGATTTTACCTTGACTTTCATGTGGCTTATGCTATTATGTACTCTGTTCAAAAGTCTATCACCCGCTCCTTAATACAACTTTCCGACTGTTTCCCAAAGTCCTTATGAAGTTTATTCACATTCACCTGTGGTCGCGCGGCCTCAGTGTTTTATTTTATCTCGCGTTGCTCTGCCCGAGTATTGCTCTTGCCACGCCGGGTTTGCGCCCGCAAATAGGTGTGTCAACGCTTGAAGCCTTTTTGCGCGATACACCTGGATCCTCTTCTTATTTTCCCAGAAGACGCCCATATGCGACTCCCACGGCGCAACTAATAGAAACAGAAGCCGAATATACACTTATGGTGTTCCGCGACCTGGGCGGTACGCCTTACGGCCTTCCGGTGATTATCAGTCTGGGCGACTTTATGCGCTATAAGTTCCATCACGATACCCATCGCCTTGCACAAGAGCGATTGGGGGGTCGCCTGGATGAAGATATGGAAGGCGAGGGCATAATTGATGTCAAAATACCGATTCGCGTCCCCCAGCGTTTTAGCGCTATTACAGGGGAAGGGGCTGCCAATCTCACCATACGGGGGTACCGCCGCATCGAATTGTCGGGCCTCTCGCAATACACTTTGGGACAGGCGCAAGCAGCTCTCACGCGCACATCGCGTTTTCCCACCATCAATTTTGAGCAAGAAGCCCGACTCACTGTTGAAGGCTCCATTGGCGATCGGATATTGGTTTCGCTGGAGCAGGATAGCGAACGACAAGGCTTTGAACTGACCGAGGGCCTGCGCCTGCAATACAAAGGCGATGAGGACGGCATTATTGAAACCATAGAAGCGGGTAACACGACACTGGCTTTGCCCGGCACGCGCCTGATTGGATTTAGCGGTGGCAGTAGAGGCGGGTTGTTTGGCATCAAAACGCGAGGGCGTGTTGGTGCCATCAATTTTACGGTTGTCACATCTCAGGACAAATCGTCGAGTGGTCGCAAAACCTTTACAGGGCAAGGGGATACAGGACAAGGGCAGGGGAGGTCTGATGCAATTCCCGATTACAGGTACATCGAAAACACCTACTTTTTTCTCGATAACACTTATCGCGAGAATTTCCGCAGCGGCTTATTCCCCGCGCCGGGCGATCGCGTCACTGAGCAAAGCGTGCGCGTATTCATAAACGACTACAACGCACAAAACGACCTCGAAGACTCGGCCATTCCCGGCATCGCATACCTCGTGTGGAACAATGGATCGCCCGATGAAGCGGCTTCGCGTCGTTCTGACAAGGGCGTCGAAGAAGGCACGTTCCCCAACCTCGATTTACTGCTTTACCCGAAGGCTTTCTCATCCATGAACGCGGTCCGATTTCGCGGGGCTACACGCTTGCGGTAGCTTATCAAACCGCGTCGGGTGAAAATTTTGGCGACATACAATTTATTCCCGATCCGGGAAATCCCGACAAAAAAATTCAACTCAAGCTCATCAAAGCCAGACAACAACGCCCCACAGACCCGACCTGGGGGCTTGCGTGGCGCAATGTTTATCGCCTGGGCGTGCGCAACATCGATCCCGCTGGTCTGTCCGTCGGCATCTTTCGCAATGTACCAGGTGAAAGTCCGCAGGACAATCAGGAAGGCAGATCATACCTGGAAATTTTTGGTCTCGACCGGCACACCAACGGGTCTTCTGAATCATCTCCTCCAGATCGGCTCATCGATATTGGCACGGGGTATGAGATTCCCGGTCTGCACCTGGCCAGAGGACATCTCGTCTTTCCCTTCCTCGAGCCTTTTGGCGAGGAGGGTTTGGGCGCGCCCGATCTCGAGGTGCGCGTGCCGGGCATTTACAACGAGACCAACACGTCCAACCGCCAGGAAGCGGGACGGTATGAGCTGCGGGTGAGTTCGACGAGCAAATCGACCGAATACAACCTCGGATTTGGCGGACTGCTTCAAGACAGCGAAGTCGTTCGGCTGAACAACCGAACATTAACACGCGATACAGACTACACGATAAATTATTTGACAGGCCGTTTGAAATTTATTGGCGATGCCGAAAACGAGGTTGCGGATCCTTCCTCTGAGCTGGATATATCGTATCAGACCAAAGACCAATTTGGTTTTGGTCAGTCCAAAAGCCTTTTGGGCGTGCGTCTCGAGCGGCCCTTTGAAGATCAGTATTCGCTTATTGGCATGACCTTGCTCTACGGCAGTCAAAGTACTGCCTCGCCGCGCGTGCGGGTTGGGCAGGAGCCCACGCGCACTATTTTGTGGGATGCCAATGCGCGCTTCCGGATGCAACCCAAACTGTTGAGCGATCTCGTCAATTCAATTCCACTCGTGAACACGCAGGCGCCGTCTTCTATCGACATGGACTTTGAAATCGCGCAGAGTTTGCCAAATCCCAATACCAAAAATGTG
>JAPOXY010000037.1:0-32174 GCA_026706845.1 Gemmatimonadota bacterium | reverse complement strand
ATATCGATGATTTTGAAGGCGCTCTGAACAGTACGGCGTTTGCGATTGGCAAAATAGGGTGGAACCGCGCAAGTATTCCCATCCGCAACAGCAGAATGCTCACATTGCCACAGGGGCGGCTTACGTGGTATAATCCCATTGACCGCGACAGGGCATCTCTTTCCCGAATTCAGCCCACCCGCGATGACATAAGCGCGGAACAAGACATTGTAGATGTTCTTAAACTGCGATTTGATCCCGCGCGCAGTAATGGATTTCCCATCCGCTCGCAGAACAATGAAAATGGCATTCCCCAACAATCATGGGCGGGGATTATGCGCTATGTCAATGGTCTCGATTTGTCGCGGTCCAAATTTCTCGAACTCTGGATTCGAGGAGATGATGGGCATCTGCACATCGATTTGGGCGATGTTTCTGAGCGCGTCCTCCTGCCCCTCGATCACCCCATGTACAACGATCCCGGCGACCGAGAGCGATTTCCAAGCGGCTTTCGCACAGAAGACAAACCCATCGGTGGCTTGCCCACAGGAGACGATATCGTCATTGACGAAGAAGACATTGGCCTGGATGGATTGACCGATGCCGAAGAGGCTGAGGTCTTTCGAAAAATATTTCCAGGTATCACTGTGCCCAGCGACCCTTCGGGCGATAATTTTGAAGACGTGGATCAAAACACGACGGATATCCTGCGTCGCTATCCCTCTGGTCTCAATGGAACAGAGGGCAACAGGGCAGAGCGCCAATCTCGACCCGATACCGAAGATCTCAACGGCAATGGTTTTCTCGACGAGCGCGATAGTTTTATCCGATACAGCGTCGATTTGTCCAGCAATAGGGGGCTGTCTCCCGCATCGGGCACCTTTACCGGCCCATCTACGCTTGTGCCCGGCACGGAATCCGATCTCTTTCCGGAATTGGGGGGCATTGCGGATCCTCCGTGGCGTTTATTGCGCATTCCCCTCAAGGGGCAAGACGCGCCGCGCACCTTTGAGGGGAATCCCGACACCACATTTGCCAGCACGATTGACTTTGTGCGCGTCTGGTTCGAACACAACGACACCACCTCTGTCGAAATCTATACATTTAGTGCGACCGGCAGTGAATGGCAGGAAGACCCGGTCGCTTTCGGGCAGTTATCGGGCGATTTTCAGGTTTCGACTATCGGCACGAACAACTCCTTTTACGAATCTCCTCCGGGTCTCGAGCGAGAAATTGACCCCACCACGGGTATTCGTTTGTCTGAAAATTCTCTGGTGCTCGAATTTGTCGATCTCTACCCGGGCGAATCCATCTCGGCATCCCGCAGCTTCGCCAATGGCGAGGACTATACCGAATACGGTGTTATGACGCTGTTTTTGCACGGCGGAAATCCGGCCGATCCCACGTATAGCACCAATTTTTCAGACGCCGCAGATTCCGTGAGCACGGGCCCCAGCCCTATCGAATTTTTTATGCGCTTTGCCCCTATCAATGAAGATTCTCTCAACTTTTACGAATACCGCTCGCGGGTTTATCGCGGTTGGGCAGAAGAAACCAATACCGTCCGTTTAGACCTCGAGATAATGTCGCAACTCAAAGGCCAATTGCTGGATCTTCAATCCATCGAGCAAGTATCTGACACCGTTAGTGTGTCGCTTCTCCGTGGCGATTTTCTCGCTCGCTACGACAGAGAGGGCACTCGCATAGAGATCGACGTGGATGGTCGCACCTATATCGTGCGCGGTAATCCCGCGCTGTCTTCGATCAGAGCCTTTACCGTGGGGATTCGCAACCGCGGCGATGATATTCTCATTGGAGAAAACGAAGTTTGGATGGATGAATTGCGCGTTGATGATATCCGCAAAAAGCCCGCCTTATCTGCCCTGGCTGACACGCGCATAACCCTCGCCGATCTGGGCAATCTGACGGTCAATCTGGAACGTCGAAGCGGTGATTTTCAAGATCTGCAGGGCAGGGCTTCGGGCAATACCACCACGCGCTTCAACTTTGACAGCCAGCTCAATATCGACAAATTTTTTCCCAAAGAGTGGAACACCTCCATACCCGTCCGATTCAGCTATAATCGCTATACATCAAGCCCTCGCATACGCCCGGGATCGGATATTGTGCTCACTCCCGAACAAAAAATCAACGAAAGCGATGTGCGGTCTCAGACGCGCTTTACTATTTCGCTGAGAAAGCGGCCAGCACGCGAAGACCCGAGCCTGATATCTCGCATTTTGTTTGACAAAGCTTCCACGTCACTCAACTACAGTTCTGACGCATCGACAACGGGTGCGATTACACAGCGGAGGCGGAGCCTGAACCAGAACTTAAACGGCAATATGACCTATAATCAGGTGTGGTCTCAGCGCGAAGCGCTCGCCATTTTCAAGTGGGTGCCCTTTTTCAAAACGCTCAAAGATGCACAATTTTTTTACCTGCCCTCCAGCATCAATTACAACCTGCGTTTTAATCGCGGGGTGTCGGATCAAACCTCATTTCGCGCCATCGCAGGCGACACGTCAAATGTGATTGATACAGTGCGAGAGACTTTCAATCTGACCGAGAGTTATGCCATTAAACTATCGCCATTTCGCAGCCTGAATGCCGATTATTCGCTCACTATCAACCGCGATTTGCGAAATGGATATGCCCTGACCCAACTCCAATTTGGACGCGAAATATCGCGCAACCAGTCGCTCAACTTCAGATATACGCCGCGCATCTCAAACTGGATTACGGTGAATCCGTCGTATTCGGCTACGTACACGGATCGCTTTGAAATCGGTGGGGAGCGCGTGCAGTACGGCAGCATTCGGCGCGGACTCACGATCAATAGCCAGCAAACGGCGAATGCGCGCATCAATCTCAACCTGCCCAGCTTATTTCAACGCTGGACGCGCAGATCCGGTAAAGACGGTGGTTTTTCCATTTTGCAATGGATTGGAAAGGTGGGGGGGCGCCTTCAGAATGTGACGAGCAGTGTTTCTCAGAACAAATCAAATAATTTGTTTGGTCTCACGGTCCGTCCCTCATTGGCCTATCAATTTGGCTTTCAAGATACGATTCAGATCCCCATTGTGGTCGCGACTACGGGAACGAGAACCAACGCCACCAATGTGCGAAGACAGGCGCAAGTATCCAGTGGTATTCGGTTGCCTCTGGGCCTGAATTTCAATACCTCTGCCAATTATTCCGAAAACGAACGCACGGGCAATACACTCGGCAAAGACGATCAGGTCATCTTTCCCAAATTTGACGCGAGTTGGCGCGGCCTTGAGCGCGTGCCTTTGATCGGCTGGTTCTGGGTCAGTTCCAATGCCAGTTTCGGGTATCAGGAATCGCGCACCCGACGGGGGGATGGCAGTCTCAGTCTCTCGTCGCGTTATCTGACAAGTGATGCGAGAGAAATATCATACAATCCGCTTTTTCAGTGGAGCGCGAACTGGAAAGGCGATGTGAAGACGACATTTAGCCGCCGCCAGAGCAACAATGACGAAATCCGCTATCAGCGCAATGTGACTGCCGATACAGCTTCTGTTCAACCGACCCTTGCCGACCGCCTGATCGGGACCACTTTGACGGAAAACGGTACATTGCAAGCAGATGTGCGCTATTCGCTGCGCGGAAGATTTCAGCGCACTCTCGACCTCTCGCTTTCCTTTTCGCGCAATTTGAATACACAAACCGAAATGCCCCGAAGTGCCGAACCCGATGTGCCAGCCGAGCCCATTATCCGCCAAAACTCGACATCCTGGTCCGTTAGCCTGGGTACGCAATATGCCTTTAGCTCGCGATTTACAGGCGGTACCTCGTTTCGCCATGAACGGCGCAAAGACGAACTGCGCGACCTCACCAATGTGACCTGGGATTTTCGATTCTGGGGTGAAATCAGTTTTCAATAATTGGACTTTCCCATGTTTACCTTTAACCGCAACGAACAAATTATTCTGTTGATGCTTTGCGGCGTTCTGATTGTGGGCATTGTTATCCGTTATCTCGACAGTAGAGATCCGGATCGCATTCCCGATTTTGAGGTGCGTAAAAACGCCGTGGAAGTTCCACCTCGAGAAGAGGCAAAAGTTCACCAATCCCTGTCGCCAGTTGAGGCGGACGGAAAAGAAAAAGTAGAAGTTGCCCCAGCGGGGGAATTGATCGATATCAACTCGGCAACGGCAAAAGAGTTCGAGCGGCTGCCCCGTATTGGGCCTCAAATTGCGGGACGCATTGTGGCCTATCGCGAAAAGAATGGGGCATTTAAACGCATTGACGATATTACAAAGGTCAAGGGTATTGGTCCCAAAACCCTCGAGCGCTTGCGACCACACCTTACGATGAGCACGCCATGAGTACAGCGACGGGCATTCATATTTCGGGCAACACCTTGCGCGTGGTCCATCTTGAAAAATTGGATAATGCGTATTCTCTCAGGGGGCTTATTGACCAGCGCGTGTCAGAGGCTTTTGATTTTGATCCCGAAAAAGAAGTACCCAAATCCTTTGTTGAGGAATTGGGTCAGGCACTTGAAAGCCTGCCAAAACCGATTGGCACGCTTTCTTTTTGTCTTTCGGGTGGTCTGTATCACATTCAAAAAATCCCTCTCGAAGTCGCGGGGGAAGAAGATCGCCGCGAGCAGATTTTTTGGGAAGCATCGCAGGCACTTATTTCCCCTGTTGACAATTGCGTGATCGATTTTATTGCGGTGGGGCGCGTGGCTTTTTGGACCGCAGTACGCAATAGGGTGATTGACGCACACGAAACTCTATGTTCTGCACTGGGCGAAACCCACCTGCATCTCTCCGTCGCTCCACTATCTCTATTTTGTGCGGGACTGCCCGCTCGCGTATGGGAGGCAGGTAGGCAAATGGCTATTCACAGCGACTCCTCTGGGGCTTTTTATATTTCCGTCGAAAATGGTATATTAATCGGTGTTGAAACAGCTATTCCCGATGTTTCAAGTCTGCAACGCTGGTTCTCTATCGCCAGTTCTCCTCACCGCCCCTGCAAACGGGTTTATCTGTCGGGGGACATACAGGCCATTGATCCACCAACGGACCTCAGCCTTGCGGAACATCCAATATTCCGCGGTATAGATACCGCGCACTTGCCAAAACGAGATCGCGCAAAACTCGGACAGGCGAGCAGATTTGCCCTTGCCCTTGGCGCAGGGTTACACAAACTTATATCGGAGACTCCATAACCCATGGCAGACTTTAAAGATCAGATTGTGCAAATACAAGAGGCAATAGCGCGTATTGAGCAAAAATTAGATCAGATTAACATAGCACAGGCTTCAATTCGAGACCTTCGAGAGATTAAGAACAGAGTCTATAAAGAAGCGATTAGCGGTGCTCGAGAACGCCGGGAAATTTTTGCTACTCTCGACGCTATTCAAAAAAATATCGCTGCTCTACAGGCCAATGCCCGCGCCCGGTTAGACCGGCGCACAGATATTCCCCCGACTGAATTGCGGGTTGGGATATTTGTCGATGTACAGAATATCTTTTATGCCGCAAAACCGTTTAATGCGCGTCTCGATTTTGAAAAACTGCTGGAACTCAGTGTGGGCAAACGCCGCTTGATCCGCGCGATTGCTTATGTCGTGCAATCGCCAGATGTTGACCAGAGTAACTTTATCTCGATGCTCCAACA
The DNA here is from genome assembly GCA_026706845.1 of Gemmatimonadota bacterium. Classification (NCBI taxonomy): domain Bacteria; kingdom Pseudomonadati; phylum Gemmatimonadota; species Gemmatimonadota bacterium. The sequence continues at coordinate 26,540 of JAPOXY010000037.1, read as the reverse complement.
AAAGAGCTATGAAGTAAAAAGAAAAGATTTGCGGCAGCGCAGCGATGGTTCGGCCAAAGGCGATTGGGACATGGGCATGGCCATTGATATCATGAGATTTGTCGATAAGCTCGATGTCGTGGTTCTCGTGAGTGGTGACGGTGATTTCGTGCCTCTGGTCGATCTCGTCAAGACTCTGGGACCGCGCGTTGAGGTCATTTCCTTTACCTACAATACGGCGAGGGACCTCATCAACAGCGCAGATGAGCACATCCCCATTGAAGAGGCTCTGCTTTTGAGACATAACGCACATGCAGAGTCCGCAACATAGCCTCAGTTCACTCAATTTTCCCATGTTTGTCGATTTAACCAGAATTTATGCCCGTTCGGGCAACGGCGGCAATGGATGCAAAAGTTTTCGCCGAGAAAAGCATGTACCGCGAGGGGGCCCAGATGGTGGCGATGGCGGCAAGGGGGGAGATGTCGCTTTTATAGCGGACCCGCGCCTTTCCACACTGCTCGATTATCGGTATCGACAACACCTGAGCGCAGGGCATGGAGAACATGGGTCGGGACAAAAGAGAGCAGGGCGACGGGGCGAAGATGCAGAAATTCCCGTGCCGATTGGCACGCTTATCAAGGATACAGAAACGGGCGAAATTCTCGCGGATTTGACCGAGCCTGGTCAGCGCGTTGTTTTGGTCGAGGGCGGGCGCGGTGGTCGTGGCAATGCGCGTTTTGCCACGCCGACAAATAGAGCGCCAGAGTATGTTCAGCCCGGAGAATCGGGGCGAGAACGCCATCTGGAACTCGAGCTCAAACTCATCGCCGATGTCGGTCTGGTCGGTCATCCAAATGCGGGAAAATCGACCCTTCTATCCAGAGTGTCTGCGGCGCAACCCAAAATCGCCGATTATCCCTTTACGACTCTGCAACCCAATCTGGGCATTGTCAAATGCGGCGATTACGATAGCTTTGTTATGGCAGATATTCCCGGCCTGATTGAAGGGGCGCATTTCGGCAAAGGGCTTGGGTTTCAATTTTTGCGCCATATTGAACGCACACGCGTTCTCCTTTTTATGGTCGATATCACCAGCCCCAATCCCGAGTACGATCTAACAGTTTTGAGAGAAGAACTCGATCGTTTCAGTCCCAAATTGCGCGAGAAACCCGCGATGCTCATTGCCACCAAGCTGGACTTGTTGCCACCCGAAAATCGCAGGGGCCCATTTTTTCAGGGACAAACAGATATGGGAATTTCCTCTGTCACAGGTCAGGGTCTGGATGCGCTTATTCAGAAGTTGTGGGGGCTGATAAGACAGATAGATGCATAGGCGTAGCGAATGAGACAAAAAAATGGGGCGGGAGTCGTTCGTGACTCTCGCCCCATTGCTTGTGGTGCGACATACAGGATTCGAACCTGTGACCTCTGGTTCCGGAGACCAGTGCTCTATCCAACTGAGCTAATGCCGCAGAAGACCTCTCTAACGGACAGACTATGGATAGGCCCCTGCCTCATGGTCTATACCGAAATATAGTACAAGGTCAGGGGCTAAATCCATAACATCCGTATGAATGACAGGTATCTCGCCTTTAGAGCCTCTTTTTATGTCGGTCTCTTCGGCGCCTTTTTTTTCGCTTATGCGTTGCGATTTTTGCGCGTTTGCGCTTTTTTCCGCTGGGCAAGAGCTACCTCCTGTTGCTTTAGCTGGATGGAAGAACAGAAACTTCAGCAATAGAATTACGCAGTTCGCGTGAGGGTTTGAACACGGGCATTGCGCGCGAGGGGATTTTGACAACCTCGCCCGTTTTGGGATTGCGACCTGTGCGCGGTGCGCGATGAACAACCTTAAACGTGCCAAAACCGCGAATCTCAATGTGTTCACCTTGTTCCATTGCCGCAATGAGCGAGGTGAGAAAACCCTCTACTACAATAGAGGTATCTGTTTTGGTCAACCCCGTGGCTTCGGCAATCTGATTGACAATATCAGCTTTGGTCACTGCATCCCCTTTCTCAGTATTTACAGATGTATTTCTCCCCTAAGCGCGTGAATGATAAAAAAACCGATTATCCTTGTCAATACACAAATTTCCAATTCAAGCCTTAAAAATCTGCTTCCCACCTGTAAATTTCGAGATCGACGCGGCCATTGACAAATACAATGCCTTCTCGTTCGAGGCGGGCTTCCTGGTCGTGATGTGCCATGTGATTCCCACTGCGAATGGACACCATTCCCCGCGCATTGATGACCCGGTGCCAGGGACAGGATGTATGCGGCGGCAATTCCGATAGTGCTCTGCCCACTTCGCGCGGTCCACATCCAACCCGATCGGCAATCTGCCCATAAGTTGCCACAGTACCTTCGGGAATTTTGGCGACCTCTCTGTATATCCGCTCGTATTTTTTGTCGATCTGATTTTTCATGGATACCTTTTAAGTAGATATTGGACGAGTATTTTTCGCTGTGCAGGCGCGATTTCAAGTCTGGGCATTGGCGTTGGGTATTTTTTTTGATACGCCAGCAATCGGGCATTGTCTTTTGCGTACGCAGGGGGATCAATCAAAAATTCTTCCAGTGATTCGGGTGTCCATTTGCTTTGCAAGCCCTCTAACCGCGGTCCTTGCGAACCGCCAGAGCCGTTGATTTCATGGCATCTTGTACAGCCCGATTCGATAAATACGGTTTTGCCATCGGGGGGTGTAGAACAGGCCATCATGAGGATTAATGCACATAAAATACTACACAGGGCAATGGCGATTAGATGTTTCACCTCTTACCTCTTATTTCTTGCGTTATTTCCAGGTCTGGATGTATCTTGATAGTCTTGAAAAATGGAGGAATGACTATGAAACACATTTATATCACCGGGAGCAAGCGCACGGCTATTGGTGGATTTATGGGCGGTTTTGCCGAGGTGTCTGCACCTGAATTGGGTAGTGTGGTCGCGGCAGCTTCGATAGCGCAGGCGGGCATCATTGGCGATGAAGTCGATGAAGTAATTTTTGGCAATGTGCTCAGCGCCGGACTGGGCCAAAATGTCGCGCGTCAAGTCGCCATTGGCGCGGGTCTCGATACGTCGGTGGGGGCGACAACGGTCAACAAAGTTTGCGGTTCGGGCCTCAAATCCATCATGCTCGCTGCGCAGGCCATCCAATGTGGCGATGCCGAATTGATTCTCGCAGGAGGCACGGAAAACATGAGCCGCGCGCCCTATCTTCTCGAAAACGCGCGGACGGGTTATAGACTGGGGGCAGGCGAACTCGTTGACTCAATGATCCGCGATGGCTTATGGGATGTGTACAATGATTTGCACATGGGGACCTGTGGTGACCGATGTGCTGAGCGCTACGATTTTTCGCGCGAAGACCAGGATGATTTTGCCATTAGTAGCTATAACAGAGCACTTCGCGCCGATAGCGAAGGTCGATTCCGCAGCGAGATTGTACCCGTAGAAGCACCCTCTGGCAAGATAATTGCGTCCATAGACCAGGATGAAGAACCCCTGAGATTTGACGAGGACAAACTCCGCCAACTGCGCCCTGCGTTTTCAAAAGACGGCACTGTGACGCCTGGAAATGCGTCGAGTATCAACGATGGCGCAGCGTCTGTTATCGTCCTTTCAGGCGAAAAAGCAGAAGATTGCGGTGTTACACCCGAAGTTGAGATTTTGGGTTATGCTACACACGCACAGGAGCCTGAGTGGTTCACACTTGCGCCTATCGGTGCCATCTCCAAACTTTTGTCCAAACTCTCCCTTGCGGTCTCGGATATCGATCTGTTTGAAATTAACGAAGCCTTTTCCGGCGTTCCAATGGCAGCGACTCAGGATCTGGGCATTCCGGCGGAAAAACTCAATGTCAATGGCGGGGCTGTCGCGCTGGGGCATCCCATTGGGGCGAGCGGTACGCGCATTCTCGTAACGCTTATTCACGCCCTGAAACACGCCGACAAGCGCATTGGCATTGCCTCACTCTGCATTGGTGGAGGCGAGGCCGTCGCGCTGGCTGTTGAGAATGTGAAACGCGAGAAGTAATTCACAGACCCAGGAGATAGGAGAGCTTAAGGAGTACTGAGCGATTTCGTCGGGTTAAGGTCGGATCGGTGCCATAAGCGCTGTCGAAGACGAGAAAGATGTCGCTGCCGGGGCGATACCGGTAGTTGAGGAGAAAATTCGCGCTGGCGAATTCTTTGTCGTTGTTCCACTGGACAAAGAGTTTGACAAAAAAGTCTGTGGAAAAGGAGTATTGCAGGCGATTGCTGAGTGTGTGGATATTAAAGTTCCCCTGCGGAAGTCGGACCCAGTCGCCCTGATATTCCACTTCATAAGACAGTTGGCCAGAGGGGCGAAAAGAGCTTTCCGAGCGTATGGTATAGCGTCTTCCCGTGTAATACGTGCCGGCCTCAAAGGTGATGCCAGGGCGCAGTTTTCGGGATCGGCTGGGACGCGGTCCCGTGATAAATGATGTGAAGGTATATTCCCCAGGAGGGATGACTACATCTTTGTTTCGAGCAGAGGGAGAGAATTCTTCATCGACCACGTCGCGAGTGCGTTTTAATTCGTTCCGCCAGTAGTCACCGGTATTAAAAATGGTAAATGCCGAGAGTTCGACTGTCCAGTATTTCACCTTGTTGTTGTGGTCTGTAAAGATTTGTGCTTCAGGACCGATTGACATGTAGCGAATATTGCCAAATTTCGGTCTGGGGCGGTAGCGTGTATAGAGATCATAGCGTTTGAAACCATCCAATCCTCTTCTGCGATTGATGAATCCCACGGCGGGCTCAAATTGGTCCTCGACATCGAGGACTTTGAAACGCGCCCAGTACCTGGTGCCGCGATAATTCATAGATACAAATCGCGCATCGTCTGCATCTCCGATTTGCGAATCCCATGTTCGCGCTACAAATGCCTGGAAATTCAGGTTTGGCGTTGGAGAATAGTTGAAATCAACACCGCCCGCGCGATTGTACTGGTTCCATCCCTCGCGAGGGTCATCAATTTGTTTGTTGACCATGATGAAACCAAAGTTTGACCGCGCGAATACGTCGCGTCTTATTCTGACTACTGAGTAGTTGGTGCGGTGTACCTGGACTGTATCGCCATCTTCTGCAAACAATGCCGCGTCGGTCAGTACATTGAGGCCGCCAATACTGGTTCGTCCCTCTTTCCCGGCAATTTTTGACCCGACGATAATCGGGATTTTTTTTCCTTTTTCAAGGCCGATGCGTCTGGTATAAAAGAGGAGGGTGGGAGGTCTGGTACCGCTGCCGGTTCTTCGCGCTTGTTCGCCAAATTGGAAGAGGTTGGCTCCTTCGAGGAAGAATTCGCGTTTTTCGGGGAAGAAGAGGCGGAATTGCGTCAGGTTGGTTTGTTCCTGATCGCCTTCTACCTGTGCGAAATCCGTGTTGTAGGATAAGTCGAGCGAGATGTTTGACGTGATGCCATAGCGCAGATCGAGACCCGTTTCAAATGTGCGGCTTTCAGAGGGATTGATTGCCTGATCGTCGATGGTCGTGCCCGGCAAGGCGTAGGGTTTGATGTATATCGGGCGCCTGGCGCGAATGTGTTGGAGGCCGTGAAGTTCGCCGATGTCCGCCGTGCGGTAACGCTCTGTGGATGAAGAAGTCTGCTGGCCGACGACGAGCTGGGTCGCCAGATTTTTTCGGGCAATATAGCGCGCGAGGTTGATGCCCCAGGTGGCGTCGGCTGCTTGCTTAAACCGCAGTTGGCTAAACGGGATTTCGATTTCAGCCGTCCATCGGTCGGGATAGTGCTTGGTACGGGCGGTCCAATTGCAGTCCCAATCGCGATTATAGGTTCGCCCCTCGTTGGAGAGCATCAAGTCGCTTTGCGCCCCCAGGGGGTTGACAAAGAAAAAGAAGCCGTTCTGGCGATCATTGTACGTGTCGAGCAGGATTTGAACATTGTCATCGCCGGAAATTTCGGAATCTCGTCGCATGTTGTTTGCGATAAATTGAGAGGAGTCCGGGACGAGGCATTCAAAGCCAAAGTAGATGCTCTTGTCCGTGTAAATAATCCGCGCGACTGTTTGTTCGGGACTCGGCATCCAGTAGTTTGGATCGCGCTGTACAAAACCCCTGATCGGCGTTGCCTGCGACCATACGGGATCGTCCAGTACGCCATCTACATTTGGATTTTTACCAACGCGGGTAGCGTAAACAATCCGCCTCGCTCTTCGCGCTGATGCATCTGGTTGTGTGCTGCTCAGCACTACTGCATCGCCGGTATTCACCGCTGTTCCGTTGGCTTCTACGACTCTTGTAACGACCAGTTCTGGCAGTTCTTTGATGACTTCGAGTTTTGCGCCTGTGTCCTGTCCGTTCTGCACTGTGAGATTTGACCACAGTGGCGCCAGACCATTCATGCCCGTGACGTAAACGAGGTCTCCTGAGACTTGCTGTACTGTGCCCTCATTCGCCAGCAGGTCTGTGGTGGTCAACAGGATGGATAGACATAATGCTATGGTTTGAATTTTTGGCATGAGTAAATGTTGAAATCATCCATTAGAGGGAATGATCAACACCGAGTTTAATGCCCGTTTCCGGGTGTTCATTCATTTGCATATAGGCTTCGGCAACATGGTTAAGAGGCACGATGGGATCGATTAAGCCCTCGGCGTTTAGACGGCCTTCAACGAGCAGGTCGAAGGCTTCTTTATTTCCGCGCTTTTTGTCCCATCCGTAATCCAGCCAGGGTTCGCTGTCTGATCTCACGGATATAATGCGAATCCGATTGCGATGCCATTCGCCGGTCAAATGCAGACTTTGCATGGGGGCATTGTAATATGCTGTGGATACAACGGTGCCCTGATAGCGCGTTGAACGCAGTGCATCGGTCATTGCGGCGGACGATCCGCTGGTTTCCATGGATACATCGACGCCGAGTTTTGCGGTGGCTTGTTTAATGACCATGCCCACATCGGCTTCGCGCGGGTCCAGGACGACGTCTGCACCGTAGGCTTCTGAAATCAGACATCGCTTTTCAATGGGATCAATTGCCGCGACCCAGCGCGCGCCTGCGATGCGGGCGAGTTGTACGGTCATCAATCCAATCGCTCCCAGACCAAAGACTGCGACGCGATCCCCAATGCGAATATTGGCATCTCTGACGCCGCCGAGGGCAACGCCTGCGGGGTCTGTAGCCATTAGAGCCTGCCACGATACACCATCCGGAGATTTTTCTACGCGATCCGCCGAAAGTGTATGCGTCTCTCGAACGGGACCATGGCCAAAAATCCGATCTCCCACCCGAATATTTGACACGTCTCGTCCCACGTCTGTCACTTCGGCGACATACATATTGCCCAACCGTTTTGGGAATGCATCTTTCTGTTTTTGCCCGCGCAGGTGCATGCGCCATTCCCAGCTAAAAATATCGGACGCATCGAGTGTATTTGCCTGAAAACCCCGGAACTCCGTGCCGTGTTTTACTGCTGAAAACGAGCTTTTTGCGCGCACTTGATCGCGTTTGAGGGGCTCTTCGTCGTATTCTCGCAATGTCGTGTGTCCCGGCCGGTCTGCAATGAGTTCGCGTGGCATAAGTTCTCCGGTTAGAAGTGAGGGCGATCCTATTAAAATAGGATAAGACAAGAAAAGACGAGGGGCAAGTACAATAGGAGCGCAGAAGCAGTCTATTTTGTGCTTGTGTCTGTCTGAGAAGTTTATTTGTTGAATAAGAGGTTCAATTTACGCGCGGAGGAGGTCGAAATGGCAAAAAAGAATTACACCATTGCAAAGTCAAAGGCTCTGCTGAATCGCTATGGCGATGTTCTGGTTCGCGGGTACATTCCCCATAAGAATATTTTTGGTCAGGTCGATATGGACTATCCCTCATTTGTACAGCGCGCGTCGGGGGCGCGATTTTGGGATGTGGATGGCAATGAGTTTTTGGATTATGTAATGGGTTTCGGGCCGATTGTTCTGGGGTATGATGATTCTGCTGTGTGCCGTGCAATACACGAGCAGGTGGCGAATGGCACAGTGTACAGTCTGGCGCATCCCAGAGAGTTGGCGGTTGCAGAATTGCTCATTGAAGTGATTCCATGTGCGGAGATGGTGGGTTTTTTTATTGGGGGCAGTGCGGCGACTTCCAGTGCGGTGCGCTTGTCGCGGGTATATACGGGGCGCGATAGAGTGATTACGTGCGGGTATCACGGCTGGCACGATTGGGCGCGTCCCGGCGACGAGGGTGTTCCGAAATCCGTCAGCGAACTGACCTGCGCGGTTCCCTACGGCGATTTGGATGCTCTGGAATCGCATTTAAAAAAATATGACAATCAGGTGGCGTGTGTGGTGATGGAGACGATTCAAGGGAGTGGACCGCCAGATGGGTTTTTGCAAGGGTGTGTAGATCTGGCCCATGCACATGGCGCAGTCTGCGTGTTTGACGAGACAAAGGTGGGTTTTCGCGTGGCAATGGGCGGTGGGGGGGAATATTATGGCGTTATACCCGATATTGCGACGTTTGGCAAAGCGTGTTGCAATGGGTATGCGGGAAGTTTTATTGCCGGGAAGCGCGAGATTTTGGGGTCAAAAGCGTGTCAGTCGGTGTGGATGACAGGTACCGCGCATGGGGATCCGCTCAGTTTGACGGCAATGGAGGTCGTGATCGGGGAACTACGGAGGCGGAATGGCATTGCCTATCAATGGAAAATTGGAAGTCGATTGATCGAGGGTATCAACGCGGTTTGCAAAGCAGCAGGGTTGAGTTATCATCTCATTGGCGTTGGGCCAATGCCGCGTCCCGTGATAGACGATTCTGACCGCGATCGCTGCATGGAGATGTTGCGGGGATGTCTTGCACAGGGGTATTACTTGCATCCCTCGCATCCTATGTTTCTCTCTCTGGCACATACAGAGGCGAATATTGAAGATACAATAGAAGCGGTGCGCGAGGCGATTGGGGATCTGGATTGACGTCTATGAGGATTTTTTCCCCGCAACGGATTCTACAATTTCGAGGTCTTCTTGCTTTTCGTCGGGTGATTTCAGGAGTGGATAGGCTTCGAAGGGTGTGGATTTGGGTTTGTCTATCGGTGGAATTTTAGAGAGTGCTTTTTCAATGGCGGGACCGAGTCGTTCTGCTTTTTGTGCGGCGTATATTTCATGTCGCGCTTTGAAGTCTGGCAATACATTTTGTGCGAAACATTCGAGCGATTCGCATATATGATCGTGTTTGTTGTTGCCAGCTTGCTGGAGGAAGACGACCTGATCGACGCCGATTTCTTCCATTGATTCGAGGTGAGCGCGTATTTCATCTGGGGAGCCAATGCAGCCTGATCCCGAACCTTTTTTTCGTTCGGGTTTGTTTTGCTGGAAGTCTGCCCAGATGTCAAATTTGCCGGGGATGTGCGTGCCGTGGCGGTAGTAATGGGAGAGCGCATAGCCGAAAAATTGGAATCCTTCGAGGCCCTGTGCTCGCGCTTTTTCTCCGTTTTCGTGGCACATGAATCCAGCGACCATGGCGATGGTGGGATTGACAGCTTGTCCGAGGGGTTCACATTCGTTTTCAAATGCGGTGTAGTATTCGTCAACCCAGTATTTGGCGTCTTCGGGTTCAATAAAGGCAAAGGTGAGCGCGCCGATGCCGTGTTTTCCCGCCCAGCGAATGCTTTCGCGATTGGAACAGGCGACCCACAGCGGTGGGTGGGGTTTTTGCAGGGGTTTGGGCAAGACGTTGCGTTCGGGCATGGAGAAAAATTCGCCGTCGTATCCGGGATACGGGTCTGATGCGAGCATCTTAGCGGTTTCCCTTACGGTTTCCGCCCACATTGCTTTTTTTTCTCCTGGTGGCACGTTGAAGCCCTCGAGTTCTGCGCGAGAGGCCGATTCACCCGTGCCCCATTCAACGCGCCCGTCGCTGATCAGGTCAAGGGTTGCGATGCGTTCGGCAACGCGAGCCGGATGGTTGTAATTGGGGGGCATGAGTACAATGCCGTGTCCCAGGCGGATATTTTTGGAGCGCTGGCTACATGCAGCGAGAAAGACTTCGGGTGCTGAGGAGTGGGAATATTCTTCCAAAAAGTGATGTTCAACTTCCCAAACATATTCAATGCCAGTTCTGTCGGCAACTTCGACTTGCTCGAGCGCGTCTTTGAAAAGCTGGTATTCTTCGCCTTCTGCCCAGGGGCGGGGAATCTGGTGTTCGTAAAAGATGCCAAATTGCATGGATAGATCTCCGGTGATCGAGATAACAGTGTTCTGTTTTTCCCCCTACATTATACAAACAAAATAAATATGTCAAAAGTGATTAAATCCAAATTGTTGATTGTTCATCCCGATTGTGCACCCGTCCCGCAGGGGATGGTTGTGGTGAACAAGGGGCGCGTGGTCGATGTCGGGACGGAAGTGGATGTACCTCCAAATGCCGAGGTGGTGGATTGTTCGTCCTATACCGTGATGCCGGCGTTGATTGATTCCCATGTGCATATTACGATTAACAATCGGTTCAACACGCCTTTGAGCGCGCATTTCGATCTGGACGCGATAACGGCTGTGTTGCGCGGTGCGATGAATTTGCGAAGCGATCTGAGCACTGGCGTGACGACCATGCGCACGCTGGGAGATCGTTCGGGTGTTGAGAAGGCTTTTCAGGGTGCGATTGATCGCGGCGAAGCCGTGGGGCCCAGGTTGAAGGTGTGTGTGCGGGCATTGAGGCCGAGTCATGGGACCGCGCCTTTTTTGTGTTTTCCCGCGGATGGGGAAGAAGAGTTGACGCTGAAGATCCGAGAGAATTTTTCTCAGGGTGCGGATTGGACCAAGTTGTTTATTACCAATGTGCGGCAGGGCGATTCATATCAGGACTATATTCGAGGCGACCTGACAGATGTGGCGGCGTATTCGAGGCGGGAGATTGACGCGGCGATTGCCGTTTCACACGATCTGGGACTGCCCGTGGCCGCACACGCGATTGGCGGACCGGCAATGCGCTGGGCAATGGAAGCGGGGATCGATAGTATTGAACACGCCAATTTGTTGACCGAAGAGGATGTGGCTTTGTTTGTGAAATCGGGCGCGTATTTAAGCGATCCAAATTTGCAACTGTTTTTCGACGATGAAGTGGGTTTTGCGTCTTTTGATACGTGGGCGTGGGATTGGTGGCGCGAACGGGTTGAACGCGCGCGCGAATTGACGGCAAAATATATTCCCGAAGCCGTGCGGGCGGGTGTGAAAGTGTGTTTGGGGACCGATAGCACGCATGCAACGCTCTGGCGCGAGGCAAAAGAACTCGTTGGGCTGGGGGTGTCGGAAGTGGATGCGCTGAAGGCGGTAACGACGAATACGGCTGAGATGTTGGACATGGCGGATTCCATTGGACACCTTGGCGTTGGGATGTTCGCAGATGTGATTGCACTATCGGGCAATCCGCTTGAAGATATTGCATGCTTGCGGCAGGTGAAGATGGTGATGAAAGAGGGAGAGGTTATTACAGATGTTTTAAGTGGGGCGAGTGATATTTTTAGCGATTAAACGAGGAGGGATTGTGAGTACAGTACTGATTACAGGGGCGAGCGGTTTTATTGGTCGAGCACTGTCGGTCTCGATGGCGGAAGATCACAGGGTGATTTGTATGAGCCGAAAAGATCCAGAATTGGATTTGCCCTATGTGAACGGTGAGTTTGGCTCTTTTGAAGATTTGCAACAGCTCAATGATGAGGTGATCGATGTGGTGATTCACCTCGCGGCTGTGACCGGCGGTTGTTCGGAGCGCGACGCGCTGATTGTCAATGTGGAGGGCACGCGGTGTTTGATGCGCTATTTGATGGATCGCGGATGCCGCAAATTTGTGATGGCGAGTTCGATCGCAGCGGTTGGGATGCAGAATCCGGCTTTTCGTCCACAGACATTGCCCATTCCCGATGAACACCCCTGTCTGGACAGCAATGGGTATGGTTTGTCGAAATTTTTGATGGAGGAGATCACAAAGTTCTATGCGCGGCAAAATGGCGATATCGATGTGATCAATTTGCGACTGTCTTCGGTGCCGCACGCTGGATTGCCGCCTTTGCGCAATATTTCTCCGACGCGACAGTGGGGTTTGGGATCCATGACCATTATGGATTTGCCAGACGCTGTTCGGGTCTTCACGCTGTCTGCACAATCACCGCACAAACCCGGGGTTCGCATTATGAATGCCGCTGGCCCAAAGGCGTGGGTTGCCGTACCCGTGGCGGAGATTTTTCGCGCTTGGTGGGGCGATGAGGTGGATCTGTCACATTTTGAACGGCCCGGGCATGAATACGATAGCGTTTACGATGTGAGTCGAATTAAAGAAGAATTGGGTTTTGTGGCAGAGCGGTTGCCGGAACACGGAGGATTGCATGGTAGATAAAGCCAAACAACAGACACCCCGTCCCGTGCGGAATCAGGTCGCGGAGGCGGGTAAGGTGAGCTGTTATCCCCATTATGCCCTTTCACCTCTTACCTTTATAGTTTCTAATTTTCTAACCCTTCGAGAATACCTTTCAGATAGCCGATGCTGCGTGCGGCAATGGTTTTTGGGTCGGGTGTGAAGTCAAAGACTTCTACGGACACATAACCATTGTAGTGACGGTCTTTGAGGGCGCGGAGGATGGATGCAAATTGCAAGTCGCCAAATCCCGGACCGCGCAAATTGGGGTCGTTGACATGGACATGGCGCATGGCTTTGCCGGCTTCGGCGATTATATCCACATGGGATTTGTTTTCAGCGGCTGCGGCTTTGGTATCGACCATGGTCTGGAAATTTGGGTGGCCGACATCGGCAACCATTTTGAGGGCTTCAGAGATGGAGTTCAGAATATTGGTCTCTTTGCCCGTGAGTGCCTCGATGCAGTAGGTGACGTTGTTTTGTACCATTTCTGCGGTGCAGTTTGAAAAGACATCGATGGCGTATTTCCAGCATTCTTCGCGGTCCCAGCCTTTTTGGATGTTGCGCTGTGCCGGTGAGCCGTGGATCATAACCTGTCCGCCCAAATCGCCGCAAAAGTTGATCAATGCTTTGATATAATCCTCAGTTTTGTCGCGGATGGCTTTGTCCGGATGCGTGAGATAAAGCCCCGGTGGACTGGCGAGTAGCCAGTGCAAGCCAACGATTTCCACGCCAGCCTTTTCCGCGGCTTTGCGAATGTCGCTGCGCTGTTTGGCAGAGATTTTCGTGACGCTTTCCGCGAGTGTAAAAGGCGCGATTTCCACGCCGTCACAGCCAATTTCCGCTGCGTAGTTAAAGACGTCCTCGATTTTCCAATCTTCAAAAAATTCATTGCATACTGCGAGTTTCATGATGCGGTCCTTTCGTATTGGTTTTGGTGATGCGAGAGGTCTATAGAGAAATTAGGCTAAGAATATAGTAGAAGACGCTTGTGGAATCACGTAGAATTTTCTTGCGGATTAAAATGGCTTGACATGCCCAGGGGTTTTCGCTACCATACGTGCGTTCAATGGTGAACTTTATTGTTTCAGAGGAGTACACAATGGCTCAGGAATCGGCTGCTGAACAACAGGTTGATGCTGAAGATTATATTATCAAAGTTCAAGGGGTCTGGAAGACCTATCGGATGGGCGACCAGGAAGTGCATGCCCTGCAAGGCGTGAACCTCGATGTGATTCGCGGTGAGTATTTGTCTATTATGGGTCCTTCGGGTTCGGGCAAAACCACGATGTTTAACATGGTCGGGGCATTGGATACGCCTACTAAGGGAACCGTATTGGTCAACGGTGCCAATATGGGCGATATGAGCCAGGGGCAAATTGCCTATTTGCGCTGCCACAGTGTGGGGTATATTTTTCAGTCGTTTAACCTGATTCCCGTGATGACGGCGCTTGAAAATGTGGCTTTGCCCATGGTGTTTTCGGGTATGTCGCGCAGTGATTACGAAGAGAAAGCCGCACATAAGTTGTCGCTGGTGGGCCTTGCCGACCGTCTGCATCACAAACCCTACGAATTATCGGGTGGACAGCAGCAGCGCGTGGCAATTGCCAGGGCTATGGCCAATGATCCCGATTTGATTTTGGCTGATGAGCCGACCGGGAACCTCGATTTGAAGACCGGACAGGAAATTATCGAGTTGTTGCTCAAGATGCAGGGCGAAAGCGGTGTGACCATTGTGACCAACACCCACGACCACAAGATGCTCGGGGTGTCTGATCGCGTGGTCGATTTGCGCGATGGACAGGTTGAACGGGTGAGACGCCGCGATGAGATTGAGATTCAGGAAGGGCGTATTGAAGGTTTTGATCCCACGGCTGAGTAAACAGCGTTAAAGCGTTTCTGGATTCACCTGAAGCAAAATAATTCCAATAGTAGGGCAGGCCTTATGTGGTCTGCCCTATTTTTTTTGGTTTTTCACGGATGCCTCCGCAGTTATAGACATAATCCTGCAATTGTCAGTCTCAAAAGAGACACTATCCTACAATTGTCTATCTCAATAGGGACACCTCCATAGTTTTGTCAGGAACACCTCCAACAACGCCTGCATTATACGCTAAAATGCCATTGCAAACCCCTGTTTTTTCGAGTAAATTGCAGATATTTGCAAATATAGAAACAAGCTGTCAGCGGCCAGGAGAACACACAATGCGATCAATTATTACCTGCACAATTCTATTTCTGTGGGCCTGTCCTTGCGCTGCCAGCGATCCGGTGCAAACGCTAACCTATTGCGACAATCTCTCCGGTTGGTCCAACAATGTACAGTTATCCAGAGATGCCCAGGAGGGGCGCTTTGCCGTCGCGGCTTCTCTACCAGCAGGTCAGACGGGATTCTTTACCTACAATTTTTTTAGCACTGGGCAGGACATCTCCCAAAGACACAGCCTGAGCTTCTGGTGGAAAGTGGAAGGCAATGGCCTGAGAGATCTCAAAATCAAGGTTCGCAACCACCCTCTGGGCGGCGGTAGGGAAGCCATATATACAATCTGGTCGGGTCAAACGCCACCCCAGGGATGGCAACTTGCCGTTGTGGAACTGGCAAAACCCCACGATATCTGGGGCAGAGATCCCGATTACAACAGGCGATACATCACATATAGAACCGAAACCAGTCAAAGTTCAAACGCGCGCCTGTTCATCGATCATATTGCAACCGTCGATCAGACCTTTTCCTGGCAAGTTGACGCGCCAGTATATGAAAAAACTCCCATTGACCATCTCGATTTCGATGACAACGGAGCCGTTGGTTTTAGTGATTTTCTCCTCTTTGTTCAGAAATTCGGTGCAACCCAGACCGATGCGGGATATAATCCCCTCTACGACCTCGATTCTGACGGACAAATCGGTTTTGGGGATTTTCTCACTTTTGCCGCTGGGTTCGGATCTGGTGGCACGCAGTGGTACATACCCATCATATTTGAAAACGCCACCACACAACCATTAAACATTGTGGTGGGAACCGAAACGCAGATTTTATTGACACAGACGATTGAGGCGGGAACAACCCGGATTCGCGTGCCAATTCCTCGGGATATTCTCGTCTCACGCGACCCCTCCATATATCCCATCCCAATTTGGGCGCAAGTTGCAGATTTTATCCAAACGCGGAGCAGTTCGGTATCTTACGTTCCTCAGAACAGTAAACTGGTATATTCGGGACCTGACGGGCGACTGGCCTATGTACCAGACGAAAAGGGCAATATCATTCCAGACTTTTCACACTGTGGCTATATGGGTGGTGGTGTGGCGCTGCCAGATGTGCCGGTGGCGCTGACGATACAGCCACAGGTCGGGAGAGACGACACAGCGCGATTACAAGCGGCAATTGACGACGTATCTGCACGTGCATTGGACGCCAATGGATTTCGCGGGGCCTTGTTACTCAAGCGCGGGAAATATCGGATTGGTGGGACCCTGTACATTCGGGCAAGTGGCGTTGTACTGCGCGGTGAAGGCGAAGGTGAAAACGACACGGTATTGATTGCAACGGGAACAGAACAGCGCACATTGATCGAGTTTGAAGGCAGATCATTCTGGCAAGAGGTAGGGGGAACGCGACAGGCCATTGTAGATGATTATGTCCCCGTAGGCGCAAAAACATTCGCCATCGCAGATGCTTCGGGTTTTGCAGTTGGCGATGACATCCTCGTGCATCGACCCAGCACAGCACAGTGGATTGCGGCAATAGGGATGGATCGCATTGAGATGTCACATCCCGATGTTCGGCAGTGGGAACCGGGCACTTACGACTTTCGCTTTGACCGCACCATAACTGCCATAGAAGGCAACCGGATAACAATCGACGCGCCCATGGGCAATGCATTTGAACGCGAATACGGCGGCGGGTGGGTTCTCAAATACGAATATCTCGGGCGCATTGAACAGGTCGGCATTGAGAACTTGCGCGGCGTATCGGAGTTTGATGACAGCGAAAAAGATGAAAGTAGGGAGGATGAGTTTATCGATGAAGATCACGCCTGGAATTTTGTCGTATTTTCACGCGTGCAGAATGCGTGGGCGCGCAATATCACCTCGGTTCACTTTGGATATGCATGTGTAACCATTGGCAACCTGGCAAAATGGATGACCGTGCAGGATAGCCAGTGTCTGGATCCCGTATCACAGATCACCGGGGGACGGCGATATTCATTTCCCATCCACGGGCAATTGTCCCTCGTGCAACGGTGTTATACCCGGCGGGGGCGCCACGATTATGTACTACACGCCCGCGTACCGGGACCAAATGTGTTTTTGGATTGCACGGCGGATATCGCGCATTCCGATTCAGGGCCTCATCACCGGTGGTCTGTTTGCACCCTGTTTGACAATGTGACCGTGAACGGCAATGCCATCAATGTTCAGGATCGGCAAGGTTCGGGCACTGGCCACGGTTGGGCGGGCGCACAAAAAGTATTGTGGAACTGCGAAGCAGAGAGCTTTATCGTGCAAAAACCCCCAACATCGCAAAATTACGCCATCGGCTGCATCGGCGAGAAACGAGACGGCTGGTACAGGCGTGAAGATGGATATTGGGAATCACACGGGCGGAAGGTCTCTCCGCGCAGTTTGTACTTGAAACAACTCGAAGACCGCCTGGGCATAGAAGCTGTAAAAGCCGTGGCGACCAGAGCACAGATCGGAGAGGGAAATTGAATGGCAAAACGCAAACAATGTCCGCAGGACGGTGTGGGCGTCCATGAAGACCTGCGCGCAACGTGCGGGAGCCGTCATGATGACCGTCCTAAAGGCACGGCCAACGCAGACGTCTGTCTCTTTCGATGGACAGCAATGGGAATTTGGAGATGGGATACAGGATGGGCTGAGAAGCTATACGCGGGCGATCTCTATTGCGGGAAAAGAGCGAGGGAGGTTGGAGAACTCCACTGCGGCATAGAACTCACAGAAGGGCAGGAATGGGCACTCTTAGACGAGACCGCGGGGCAGCTTGCACGAACACTGGAAGCACTAGAGCTCGAGATGCAGCTTTTGCAGTCCGCGCGCTTGGTATCGCTGGGGCAAATGGCTGCGGATGTGGCGCACGAACTCAACCAGCCACTGACCGTCGTCGAGACAACCGCCGGGGATATTTGTCTGCGTTTGATAGAAGGCCTGCCGCTTGAGACGGATGAGTTGCGGGAGATGATGGAAGATGTTCGAGGTGTGGTCGATCGGCTTGTCGATTATTTACGCTATTGTTCGCAATCACGATGGGGAGATCACCGTGGAGAGCGAGCAAGGCGTGGGGACGATGTTCAGGGTGATGTTGCCGATTTTGGACGAAAGCAACCATAGATAAACGCAGATTAAAGGTGAATCAGGATTTGCAGACGCCTGTACTGGAGGGGGTCTATCCAGTTATGTCAAAGCTTTCTTAATCAAGTCTCTACAGCGATAGTACTGGATTTTACCGCTGGTCGTTTTTGGAATCTGGCCCTTGGCTACCCAATGGATAGTTATCCCGCTCAGACCGAATATCGCTTCGAGTGCATCTCGCACCAATATTTCCAGTCTTGTCAGATCTGAGGGAGGTAAAACTCGAGATTCGATGATAAGGTGCAATGTCTCTGTTTTAGCGTCTGTGGAAAAAATCCCACAGGCAGCAACGCCACCTGTAATGCGACTTTTAATAACTTTTTCGACCACGGCTTCAATTTGATTTGGAATCAGATTTCTCCCATTGATGATGAGGATATCATTCTTTCTTCCGGTAATATAGAGCTGTCCATCAGCTTGGTATCCCAGGTCGCCAGTGCGTAGGAAGCCATCCTCTCGTTTTAAGGTGCTCGTCTTTTGTGGATCGCTCCAATATCCACCAATAACACTGGGCCCTGAAAACTCAATTTCCCCAATTTCACGTTCTTTGGCACGTAGTCCTTCTTCAGTGACAATCCTCACCTGATGACTGGGGATAGCTGTGCCAACGGATACCATTCTTAAGTGTCGTTTTGATTTTAATGTTGGAGGTACACACCGTCTGGTGGACTCCATCACGTCTGTATCGATGCTTTCAACGCGAGGAATACTATTTACATCTGGGATAGTTGCGGCTAATGTGGCTTCAGCTAAACCGTAAACCGGCAACAGAGTTGTTTCACGAAATCCATAAGGCTCGAAGGATTCATAGAATTGCCGAAGGGTGTCTTCGTGAACAGGCTCTGCTCCGCAGAGTGCGACTCTCCAACTTGTAAGGTCTAATTCCTCGAATCTGCGTCGTCTTGCTAAACGAGCACAAACTTGAAACGCCGAATTCGGTGCTGGCGACAACGTGCCGCCGAAGTGCGTGATGAGTCGTAACCAAGAGATGGGATTACGAATAAAGTTCATCGGATCCATGGCGATAAGTGGACACTGCCAAAAAAGTGCGTATGAAATGCCAATAAGCCCCATGTCATGAAAAAAAGGCAACCAAGTCACTAACGAATCCTCAGCACGATGTTGGATGGCTATCCCGATTGCAGACACATTCGCCGCGATATTGCCGTGACGAACGATAGCGAACTTAGGAATACCTGTAGATCCTGATGTGGCTTGTAAATGGGCGATGTCTGTTTCATCGGTGACTAACTTCAGGTTTGATATCTCGCCATATTGTCGGAGTTGTTCTATGGTGATTAGAGTTAGCAGAGAAAATTGTTCCCTCTCATTCTCCTCATGCACAGCAGAAGGCACGATGACATACCGAGTGTCGACAGCTTGAGCAACCTCCTCTAGTCTTTCGGCGTAAAACTTTCGATCCCAATTGCGTTGTGGCCCCGGCACAATAATCGGTATGACGCCTGTGAACAACGCACCGAAGTAAACAGCGAAAAATTCTCGTGAGGTGGGCAATGCGATGATTAACCGGTCTTTGGCGACAATGTGCAATGCCTTAAACCCCTTCGCTACACAACATGCCTCTCGATAAAGATCAGCATACGAAAGTGCAAACACATCTTTAAGTCCACTGTCAGTGATATGAATTGCAGTCTTCTCAGGATTTTTCTCAAGGCTGTCGGCGAAGGCGTGAACGACAGTCGGGTAAGGTTTGTTACTCATTTGCTGGAATCCGTAAGAAATTGTGTATCTCGTTTAGTGGATTTGATAAGCCATTCTCGGAGGGAGCCATGTTTCTCTTCAAAATCGGCTTTCAAGAGATCCTCTTTTAATTGTCCTGTGGGTGTATAGTAGGGCTTTTCTAATGTTTCCAGAAACTGGGCATGCATTTCCATTCCCTTTTTACTTAATGCGACGCTACGCTGGTATGCTTTCAATCGCATGCGCCTTTGTGGACGGCTTTCAATCTCAAACGCTCGCTTAAAGAAAATCTCATAACTTGAATAAATCACACGCTGTAAGTGGCTCGGCCGCATGTGCCGCGGAAAAATACCGACGAAGGAGTAGTGTTGATACGTCGGCACATGCATGATAATACGATAATCTTCTATATCTTGGCGGGAGCCAAAGAGCAAGTTTTGGAAGGGATATTCTGCAAGGCATACGAAGGTCGGGTGGACAAGACGCGCATCCGCACACCAGCGGGCAGTATATTCCATAGCACTTTCATCCTGAGACTCCAATCCAAAAATAATCGCCGAATGCGTAAAAATATCGTGTTCTGCAAACGTCAACAGGCGCGAAGTCTGTTTTGCTGCATCGTAACGTTTGTTGAAAGCGTTCAATACGCCCGGATCTTCAGACTCAACCCCCAAGCAATATTCTCCAAATCCCGCTTCTTTAAGCGTCAGGAGCAAGTCGAGAGAATCAGCAATCTCAACGCGACTCATGGCGATGAATTTGTACCCACTGCCGCAGACTGCATCGGCGACATCATAACAGAAATCTTTTCGAGTCGTGAAATTGAGATCGGTGACATAGAAGCGGAGACATCCCGTTTGGTGGTAAATGCTATCGAGTTCTTGCCGGATGTTCTCAACACTTTTCGTTCTAAATTTGCGCCCAAGGATACGGATTGCATAGCAGAACGAGCAGTCAAACGGACACCCACGGGACATCGAAACCGTTGCCCAATGAAGTCGGGGGGCCTTCTTCAACAGAGTGGGATTAATCATGTTCCCTATGTCACCATAGTAGGTAAATTTGTTTATGACTAACAAACCATCTTCCCCAATATAACAGAGATTCTCCACATCCTCAAGATGACCGCCTGTTTCCAAACAGGTGATCAGTTGGACTGCAGGAATTTCTCCTTCTCCTAAAATGACAAAATCTGCGTACTCCAGTGCTTCGTAGGGCGCGAAAGTCGCGTGAGGTCCACCCATTATCAGCGTACATTGGGAAGACTTGCAGCTTTTGAGGAATTCCATTATACCAATATTAGACCAAAAATGGGTAGCCAATGCAGACACCATGATATAATCGTAGCTTTCTATCGGAAAGGAAGTGGGATCTTCGTCCCAAAACATTTGACACATGTCAATCTGAGCGTTAGGAAATTGTTGCATTACAAATGATGCCACGTAATAAATTCCATCATTGTAAGTCGTAGCCAGTGTTGATACGTCTGGATATCGTTTGTCAAATCCCAATTGCACGAATAAAATCTTTAAAGGTCTCATGATGTCTCCTCTGCCAATTCTGCGTAGTTTCTATCCTGCATACGTTTGGTACCCGCAAGATTACTTTGACATCGGTTACCGGAGCATAGGCACAGTCGGCTAAAGCAACCACCACACCACGTACCGAGTTATTCGATGTTAGGTGGATGCTGCCTCTGCTGAGGCCGCTAATTGTGGATTATTTGTTCTTAAACTACTTCTTGCCATAGACTTTCTTTTTAACAAGATTTTTTTTCGGAGCATTTCTTTAAAATCAGCCTTGATCTTACGCGAGATTAAGGCAGGATCGTTGACAAGTCTCTGAGCCCAAGCCAGTAGTTCTCTCGCTTCGTCTGCTGTCATCTTAGGATGCTCCCAGACTAAATGGTAGAGATCGAATTTGCCTAGATCTGGTTCATTGATAAGGTGTTCCATCTGTTTGTAAAGCTTGGTACCATGAAAGGGTGTTAGTAGCGTTAATTGACAGGCAAAAAGACCTTCTTGGGCAAGTTGTCTGACATCGGTCTCCATGTCTTCAATACTATCTCGCTCAAACCCGACCATAAACGTACCCAAAGCTCTGCGGCCATATTGGTTTAATTCTTTAATGGTTTCGCGGACATTATAAACATCATCACGTTTCCGCACATCAGCATGATTGGCATCCTTGTAGGATTCTATTCCGATGATTGCGCCATCCATGCACCGATCCGTTAACTTCCCTATTCGCCCACGGATCAAATCTGCCCGTGTTAAACATATCCACGGGAGGTCTCGTTCTGCCAAAGCATCAACCACAAGATTTGCAAGATGATTTCGCAGAAAGAAGCTCTCATCATAAATGATGACATGAGCCACTTTTTTTTCTTGATAGACATCAAGTGCTTCTTGTAAGTCGTTCATGGCGATTGCATCTTCACGAGGATTAAAAATGGGAGTCGAACAGAAGGTACACCCCACATTGCAGCCCCGCTTTGAGTACAAGTAACCCACAGGAGAACTCACACCCCGAAAACTGCTTTTACCGAGCAGAGGCGGGTGGTGAATATGAGTCAGCGGACGGTCATAAACATATTGGTGGACAACATATTCTCCGGGGCCTTTGACGAGACGTGTGAAATACGGCTCCAATCCAGGGCCAATGGCACCATAATTTCCACCCCATATTTCTTTGATGCCTGCGAGTTTGGCGACTTTAGCCATCTCAATGGCAACCGGTGTTGACCAAGTATAGAAGCTAATACCCACCATGTCCCAGTTTTCGGCTTGTAGCGCGTTAAGATATTCCTGCCACGTTGGATATTCCAGAATTTCAATATCCGGTACATTGGCTTTGATAAATTTCAAGCCAGTTGGGGGACAAGTCACAGAGAGTCGGTCTTCTATATCCACAGCACAGGTCCAAGCCATGTACGTATCTGTTTTATCGTACCAGTTTCCGCCCACGCCATCTGACTCAATGAGAGCCTCTTTAGGCACCGTCGTCAAAAGTACTCGTTTCATTGTTTAAATCTCCTAAATGGGATCGAACTCTTACTTTGGCGTGCTAAACCGTTGAAGCAGAAGACGCTTTAGATGTTCTTAGAACTTGGATATATGTTACCAACTCCTGTACTGTGTCGATATTTGCTATAATGGATTCATCAAATTCTATTTCGAAGCAATCCTCCAAATATAGAATCATCTCAAAGAGTTTAAGGGAATCCAGATCTGGAATAGCAGAAGCTACTCGAGACTCCATTTTAAGATGGGTCACATCGGTCTCGAGGTATTCGCCAATATATTTAACGACTTGCTCAAATAATTTTAATTTTTCCATACCTTACCTCTCTTAAATTGGCACTCCTGACAAGTTTTTGACGCTACCGAATCGACGACGGCTTCTGAGTACGTTCTTCGATCCTCTGTTCCGTCTCTTGTTCATTGACCAGATCTTCGATAGCCTCGATGACTATTTTGTTGAATTTTCATTTTCGAATCTCCGGTGTTCGAGTGTGTATTCTCAGAACTTCCCGATACATAAAAAAATAACATGCTGCGGGCGTCTGTCAACACTTGTCCCAGCTTTGCTGATTCACTTTTAGCCATCCTGGGTCGTCAATGGTGGTATCATATGCGCCGAGATGCATAAAAACATTAAAATGCACAAAAACATAATCTGCCTGTATTCTGGTTGCGTGATCTTGCTTTTTGCCATTCCCGTCTTATTTTTTCAAAATCTCGAACAAACGCTTGCGAATAATTGGGGGAAATAAGAATGAATGATCAGGTTAGCATGACGGTTCTGGTGATCGATGACGATGCACATATTCGGTCTTCGATCGGGAAGTTCCTCATTGCGAGGGGGCATACGGTTATCGAAGCGGCAGATGGCGAGAAGGGGGTGGAGGTGGTGGAGAGCCAGGCTGTGGATATTGTGATTACGGATGTGAAGATGCCTAAGATGGATGGACTTGAGGTGTTTCGGCGGGTGCGGTCTGTCGCTCCTGAGACCGAGGTGATTGTGATTACCGGGGTTAAAGAGTCCGAGAATGCGTTTCGCGCGTTGCGAGAAGGGGCGTTTGATTTCTTCAGCAAACCCTTCAAGGTAGAGGACCTGAATGCCGCTATCCAGCGCACGGTGCGCTACCAGGCTCTTCGCAAAGAGGCGAGTAGGGTGCAAGCCAGACTGGATCGGTTTGTGGCGCAGGAGCGAGGCGGAAGATCTGGGTTTTGATCTCGTTGAGAATTCCTCGATCACAGAAATATCATCAATGCCCGCGGAGCGTGTCGTTGACCAGGTGGTGCAATCCCTATCCGATAAACAGATGAATTGGCCCGCGGTCGAGAAGGCACTGATCCAAGAAGCATTGCGGCGAACAGGTGGGAATCAAGCCCACGCGGCTGAGATCCTGGGTATCTCGAGGATGGTTTTGAGGAATAAAATGAAAAGGTGCGGATTGCTTTGACACATCTCGCGCTATGCCTTTGAATCATTTATTTTTCACCGCTCTTATCCTATGCGATATCAATTGTGGTTGGTCTCCGAAAGATGAAATAATTCCGCCATCAAACTCAAGCCAATTTGGGGGTGAAGAGAAAACATCCTCTGATGCTTCTGGCAACGCACAAATTATCGGTAAATTTATCTCACCTTCGGGATTTTTAATTCCCTTATGCCCTGTGTTCTTCAGGGCATTTTTTGTGTAATCTCTCTAATAACTCACTTATTTTCTTCTAATCAAACTGTTTCATTTGGAACAGTTACTGTTTCATTTGAAACACCAACTGTGTCATATGACACACTTCTCTGCATGTCCTTTTTTGGGCATTTTTTAAAAACACGCTCTCCTGCAAGCAGTTACGGGTTTTTTGCGAATTTTGGCACGGTTTTTGCACTATTTGAAGGGCACGAAGTTTCAATTCTAACCCATACAGGAGGGTATTTCTCATGGTTCACCAATCACTCGTAACTCGTCCAGCAGTACCACCCCGTGCAGTTCCATCACAGAAGCTGCCAAAAGCTCTCGCGCAACACGAGCTTGAAGCACTCAAATCCGTACGCATGAATTCGCGTGATCGCGCGCTCATTGCCGTGCTCTCGATGTGTGGTCTGCGCGTATCCGAAGCGTGTTCACTCACGGTTGACAATATCCACTGGTCAACGGACACACCGAGCCTTCGCTTTGCGGATAAGCGTGGCAAAGAGCGCGTTGTTCCGATGAACTCCGAGGTGCAGGATGTGCTCCGAGAATGGCTGGAGTCCCGTCGGTTTTCGGATTCCGAGTACGTCATTTGCAATCTCCGCAATGGACAGCAACTCAGCCGCAAGACCGTGTGGGCAGCCCTGAAGACCTGCGCGCAGCGCGCTGGGATCCGCCACGTCCATCCGCACATGCTCAGGCATACCTTCGGCACTGACCTGGCAGATCGGGATGTGCCGGTCGAGCGGATCAAGGACCTGATGGGGCATGCGTCCATTGAGACGGCCTCCATCTATATCTCTATTAGTGAAGAGCAAAAGCGGCGTTCTGTTGATCGCATTGACCGCAGGTCGCGGTTGTCGCGGTGGTGGTCGCGCCAGAAGAATCGCAATTACAGATTTTTTGCGCGGTCGAGAGTCGAGATGGGAAAGACAGTGGGACGCGATGAGGAATTGTGTCAACTCACAGACAACTTGAGCAAGGGTATTGACACACTATTGCTCGGTCCGATTGGCGTGGGCAAAAGTCATTTGCTCGCGTTGCTCAATGCGGAAAATGTGCTCGTGGTAAAGACGCTTTCGCCGGCGAAGGAAGCCCTGATAAATATTGCGAAGGAACTGCACAAAATCGGTAGGCTATGTCCGGATGGTCCAGACTTTGAAACGATCAAAAAGCAACACACCCGCACAACCATTCAGGGCTGGACAGATATGGTGCTCGGCTCGGTGAAGAAAAATGAGTTCGTGTTGATCGTGGATGACCTGTCGGATATGACCGCCTCCGTCGGGCGATTGATCGACAAACTCAACCGCAAGTTTACCATTATCGCTGCTCTGCCAGAAGTACGGAAGCCATACGAGAAATACTTCTGGAGGTTCGACCGCGTAGAAATAGAGCACCTGTGTGCCGCGGACGCGAAAAAACTCATCCGTCAGTGTGCCGCGGGCGCCGACATAGAAGACTACGCCCTGACCGAGACTCGCGTATTACAACAGAGTGCCGGCAATCCGCGCGCTATTATTGAGATTGTGGAACGGCTTCGCAAAGAACCGGCAGTGACGCGATCCGCGGTACGAGATGTGTCCCACACCGGCGCGCGAGATCAGATCGATCTCACGTTCGCCGTGGTGCTGATCCTGCTGGTCGTGGTCGCGGCGCGATTTTTTATGCGCGGTATCGGGAGTATGGAGGGTTATGTGCTGGCAGGTATTGGCAGTGCGATTCTGGTAGGCATTCGATTCTTCATGTACAGGTTCAAACGATGACTGCACCTACACACATTGCATTTGGGCTGCTCACTGTGGCGAGTTCCTTTTCGCTCTTTTCCATGTCCTTTCACCGCAATCTTCCCGCGGTCGCATGCGCGATTATAGGGAGCCTGCTTCCGGATTTGGACTCGCCGAGGAGTTCTATAGGTCGGGTGATGCCTTTTGCTTCCATCCCGATTGAGCGGCGATGGGGGCACCGCACGATTACGCATTCGCTGCTCTGTATGCTCGCCCTATCGGTTGTCACTCTGCCTTTACTCGCCTGGGAAACCGCGTGTTATGCGGCCATACTCCTGGGCTATATGAGCCACTTGATCGCCGATTGTACGACCAAAAGCGGCGTGCCTCTGTTTTATCCCCATTCTGCGGTTTGCGTTTTTCCTAACAGTGCGAAATACAGGGTCAAGACAGGATCCCTTATGGGGGAGGGTACTGTATTGGCCGTGGTTGTGATACTGCTCCTGGCGTTTATGCCCGTATCGAACATGGGCGGTATCTGGCGATCGTTTAGATACCTGATGGCGACGCCTTCGGCCGCATACTCAGATTATCGGCGAGCCAATACAGAAACCTATTTGAATTTTGAAGGACAATGGCGACACACGCGGGAGAAGGTGAGTGGAAAAGCCCTGATCCTCGATGCCAGA
>JAPOXY010000036.1 GCA_026706845.1 Gemmatimonadota bacterium | reverse complement strand
GGAAGTCGGAGATGCCCTTGATGGCACCTCGCGCCAACGTGCCAGCGACGATGGTACCGCCGACATAGACGAGAACGATGGCATAGTCAATCCAACTCAGGTGCATGCGTACTCCGGTGGTGATCGCAGGGGCGAAAAATCTAAACAGCCCGCGAATTTATCAACTTAGCTTATAGCCCGCAACGCAGTCACAAACGCACCTGCTATTCGGTCGGCTTGCTCCTCCGTAAGAATCAGAGGGGGTGCCAGTGTAAAAACAGGCTCTGACCCGACCATAACATGACTCATCTTCCCGGTAATCACACCTGCATCTCGAAGCGCACTGCCAAACTTGTTTGTCCTCTCTCTGTCCAGTTCCGATCCATCCTCGCTTTGAAGCTCAACCGCGAGCATAAGCCCCAGACCTCTAACTTCTTTGATCAAAGGCGATGACATATCTTTGAGCCGTGCCAACAAGTACGCACCCACAGTTTCCGAATTTTCCCACAGCCGTTCCCGGGTCAGAATTTCGATATTGGCCAGCGCCGCAGCACAACATGCTGGATGCCCGCCATACGTGGAAACCTGAGCAAATTCTTTTCCCTCATCCGCCCCTCCCAAAAATGCCGACCAGACCTTTTCGGTAACAGCACAGGCCCCCAGCGGCAGGTACCCGCTCGACACGCCCTTGGCAATCGTCATCACATCGGGCACAACACCCCAGTGCTCGGCAGCGAACAATTTTCCGGTGCGCCCAAAACCAGTGATCACCTCATCAAACATCAGCAAACAACCATAGTGGTCGCATACATCGCGCAAAGCGGGAAAATAATCATCTGGCGGGACATGCACGCCGCCACCACCGACGACGGGTTCTGCAAGCACAGCAGCGACCGTATCGGGACCCTCGCGTTCGATAACCCGCGCAATCTCATCCGCCCCGTGGTCATCGTCAGTGGGCAATTCAACGTGAATAAATCCCGGCGCCAGGGGTTCAAACGGCGCGCGTCGTCTCACCTGCCCGGTCGCAGACATAGCCCCCATCGTAAAACCGTGATAGCCCTTATACCGGCAGATAATTTTAAAGCGACTCTCGCCCGGATGCGTCGCCCTGCCGTATTGTCGCGCAACTTTAATAGCGGTTTCATTTGCCTCTGAACCGCTATTTACAAAAAAGAAATGATTGAGATCGCCCGGTGACAATTCCGCCAACCGCGCAGCGAGTCGCGCCGCGGGCACATTGATCTGCGTCATGGGATAAAACGGGAGTGTTTTCATCTGTTCATACACAGCTTCGACAATCTCATCCCGACCATACCCCACATTGACATTCCATATCCCGCCATACGCATCGAGGTAAGTTTTCCCATCCGAATCCGTGATCTCACACCCATCCGCCGACACAATAACGAGCAAATCGTCTTCGCTCTTACCCTCATATTGCATCAAAGGATGCCATACGTGATTCAAATCCTGCTTTCGCACATCGCGTAAATCAATAGAAGCAGCACTGCTCATTGAGGTTCCCCCACTTTTCAAACTTTAGGCTTTACAAATTTGGCACTTTTGACCTCGCGCGCTGATAGGCGCATGCCTTTGGCAGTCTTGCCGCGAACCGCATAGTCTTCGATCGCAAATTCTTCATTGAGAATACGCAGGCGGGGTTTGGGTTTATACGACACGTGAACCTCGACATCGCGATCAGTTGTGAGCTTGAGCAAACGGCATCCCGGAGGCACGAGTTCGTATCCCCTATTCAGAATAAATGTATCGAGCTTGCAGCGTTTGATACAGGGATAATTGGTCTTCTTATCCCGGTAAATAACCGTGTACACCCGTTCGGAATCGACAAAATCGCAAAATAGCATACCCTTATCCACAAAGAGACGGTCGGGTGCTTCGTGCAGAGAATAAGTGCCATTTTTGCGGATCACGAGCACGCGGTCGTATTGCGACACATCCATAAGCGTGCTACCGTTGACATCATAACCCAGATAGCCCGTCTTCTTATCATAGCGCAACTTGAGATTGCGCTGCGCCACTTCGCGTGCATCCACCTGATCAAAAGAAGTGACCTCAGTACGTCGGGGATACTTGTCCTTGTACTGATCAACCAGATATTCCAGAAAATCAATGGTAAAGCCCGTGATATTATCGAGATTGGTCTTGATCTCTCTGAGCCGCGCGCGCATCTCACGCATCTCTCTTTTTGCTCTGGTGATATCGTAAAGTGAAATGCGCCGAATGGGAATTTGTAAAAGCGTATCGAGATCTTCTGCCGTGACCTTGCGCCTGATTGTGCTGAGAAAAGGCTCCAAACCCGTGCGTATCGCCTCGTGAATCGCACTGGAATCGGCGACATCCTCAATTGCTTTGTAAACGCGATTCTCGATAAAAACCTGTTCGAGAGTCCTGGCGTGCAACCTGTCCCGCACCTGGCTCTGCTCAATTTTAAGCTCTGCCCTGAGAATATCGACCAATCGGTCGGCATTGTGTTTGAGAATATCGCTCACCGTAGCGATATGGGGACGGTTGTCTTTAATGACCAGAGCATTGACACTGATCGATTGCTCGCAGTCGGTAAAAGCGTAAAGCGCATCCACCGTATCTTTGGTATGCACGCCCCGGGCAAGGCGAATTTCAATTTCGACTTCCTCACCCGTATAATCGCTAATACCCGCGATTTTGAGCTTGTTTTTCCGGGCTGCACCTTCAATCGAAGCGATGAGAGAGTCAGACGTAGATCCAAAAGGCAATTCGCGCACGACAATGCGTTTGGAATTTTTGGTATCGAGTTTGGCACGCACGAGCACTTTGCCATTGCCATCGGCGTACTCGGTCACATCGACAAAACCGCCCGGCGCAAAATCGGGAAAGACCTGAAAATCCTCCCCCTGCAGATAGGCAATTTGCGCCTGCAACAATTCGATCAAATTGTGGGACAACACCCGCGTGGTCATGCCCGGCGCAATACCTTCGGTACCCTGCGCGAGAAGCACGGGAATCTTCGCTGGAAAAACAACGGGTTCGTTATTGCGACCATCGTAGGATTCAATGTATTCGGTAATTTCCGGATTAAAGAGCACATCTTTGGCGAGCGGGGTCAATCGGCATTCGATATAGCGCGCAGCCGAGGCTTCGTCGCCAGTATAAATATTGCCGAAATTGCCCTGTTTATCGATAAACATATCTTTGTTCGCCAGATGAACCAGCGCGCCGTAAATCGACTGATCGCCGTGGGGGTGATATTTCATCGTCTGCCCCACGACATTGGCTACCTTGTGAAATTTCCCATCGTCCTGCTCTTTAAGCGCGTGTAAAATGCGGCGCTGTACGGGCTTGAGACCATCGTCAATGTCGGGAATCGCCCTATCCTTCACGACATAAGAAGCGTGTTCTAAAAAATACTGGTCAAATAACTTGTCGATATAAGCCATTTTTCATCCTCTAAATCAAATGCTCTACAATATAGTCTCTGCGGTCGGGCGTATTCTTGCCCATATAAAATTCGAGGGTCGTTGGAACCTCGGCGAGCGAGCGCACGCCGACTTTGATCAGGCGCATATCCTCTCCGATGAATTGTCCAAATTCACCGGGAGAAATCTCCCCCAATCCTTTGAAGCGCGTAACCTCGGGATTTCGCAAATCAGCAACGGCCTGATTGCGTTCTTTTTCGCTATAACAATAGCGCGTTTCGCGGCTATTGCGAACGCGAAAAATTGGCGTCTCCAGAATATAGACATGACCAGAAGTAACGAGTTCTTCGAAATAATTGAGGAAAAAGGTCATCAGCAAATTGCGGATGTGAAAGCCATCGTAATCCGCATCAGTGGCAATAACCACATTGTTGAAACGGAGATTTTCAACGCTGTCTTCAATGCCCAAAGCCGTCATGAGATTGTAGAGCTCTTCATTCTTGTAAATCGCGGCTTTTGTTTTTCCAAACACATTGAGGGGCACGCCCTTCAGACCAAAAATAGCCTGAGTCTCCACATCCCGCGCGGCAACCATAGACCCGGCAGCAGATGGACCTTCGGTGATAAAAATAGTAGATTCATTGCCACCTTTTTTATCGCCCTTGTGATATTTACAATCCTTGAAATGCGGAATTTTGATGGAAACCTTGCGGGCGACTTCCTTTGCCTTTTTCTTTACATCGTTGAGTTCTCGGCGCAGGCGCTCATTGTGGTTGATCTTCTCCTGAAGCTTTTGCGCCGCCGTGGTATTCTTGTGCAAAAAATCGACCACCGCGCTACGCGTTTCAGAAACAATCCACGAGCGCACTTCGGTATTGCCGAGTTTGTTTTTTGTTTGCGACTCAAAAACGGGCTCTTTGAGCTTGACCGCAACAGCGCCGTTGATGGATTCCCGCACATCCACGCCACTGTAATTCTTCTTGTAAAACTCATTGACGCCTTTTAAGATACCCTCTCGAAAAGCACTTTGATGCGTGCCACCATCGATGGTGTATTGCCCATTGACAAAAGAAAAATAATTTTCCCCATAATTGGACGTATGGGTAAATGCAAATTCGAGATATTGCCCCTTGTAATACGCGGGTTCATAAAGTGCCGAATCATCGACCTCGCGGCTGAGAAAATCGAGCAAGCCGCGCCTGGAGACAAATTTCTGTTTGTTAAAAACGAGCGTGAGGCCGCTATTGAGGCAGGCGTAATTCCACATGCGGCGCTCGACGTATTCGAAATTGTAATCGTATTCGTCAAAAATTTCAGGATCGGGCGTGAACTCAAAAAGGGAGCCATCTGGTTCCCGAATCCGCCCCTTTTTTTCGCCAATGAGTTTCCCACGCGTAAAGCGGGCTTCGGCGTACTTGCCATCGCGATAGGCCACCACGCGAAAATCCGTAGAAAGCGCGTTGACCGCTTTGCTACCCACGCCATTGAGGCCCACGCTAAATTGGAAAACATCGTCGTTGTATTTGGCACCGGTATTGATCACAGAAACGCATTCGACAATTTTGCCCAGCGGAACGCCGCGCCCATAGTCGCGCACACTGACGTGATTGGCGTCAATAGTCACATCGATTTTTGTGCCAAATCCCGAAATAAATTCATCGACGGCATTATCCACCACCTCTTTGAGCAAAACGTATATACCGTCGTCGGGATCGGTACCCGATCCGAGCCGCCCAATGTACATACCCGTGCGCAACCGAATATGCTCGAGCGAAGAAAGGGTTTTAATCTTGCTCTCGTCGTAATTATGGGCGCCATTGTTCTTGCCATTGGCTTTACTATTACTTCTGGATGACGAGAGCAAATCGAGTTGTGTAGCATTGGAAGTGCGCGATTTTATTGCCGTTGCCATAATATATTCCCGCCCTTGTTTGGAAGGTGAAGATAACAGAAAGGACATGGGGAAGGAAAAACAGCGTGCGATGGATAAAATCAGGGGAGGAGTAAGAGGTGATATAATATAGTGACTCTATGTGCATCTATCAAGGGCAAATCTGAGATTGCGAAATATCCCAAAGATCGGTTTATTGTACGCAACATCATTTATCAACACAGAAATTCTCATGACGCAAAATATAGTATTCATCCTCACCGACCAATGGCCTGCATGGGCATTTGGCTTTCTCGGTGCCGACATTCCCACGCCGAATATTGATCGCCTATCATCCGAAGGCACGGTATTCACAAATGCTTTCACATCTTGCCCCCTCTGCACACCCGCTCGGGGTACACTGCTCACGGCTCGCTGGCCGCATCAAAATGGCGTTTACGACAACCAATCCGTCGGCTATTCCCTTCAGGAATCCATGCCACTCCATCAAAAAACCTGGATCGACGAAGCCGTG
The DNA here is from genome assembly GCA_026706845.1 of Gemmatimonadota bacterium. NCBI lineage: Bacteria > Pseudomonadati > Gemmatimonadota > Gemmatimonadota bacterium. The sequence goes on along the minus strand of JAPOXY010000036.1, from coordinate 54,332 downwards.
CGTCTCGGCTATCACGTCGGTTACTACGGCAAGTGGCACCTCGGGCATATCAACCCGGAAAAACGCGGCGCACACGGCTTTGATCCCAATATCGAAATACACTCAAAGCCATACCACCCACAAACAAATGACCACACCTACGCAAAAACAGTTGCCAGCTACGCCAACCAAACCAAAAACCTCATCAAAGGACGCGCGCCATTTTGGGGAGATTCACCGCAACCAAAAGAAAATATCCAACCCTTTCCCACTGTGAACAAAGGCGTAAAATTTCTCGAAACGTGGGCTAAGAGCCACCAAAACAAACCCTTCTTTCTCACCGTATCTTCCGCACCGCCACACTTTCCGCATCACCTGCCCGAAGAATACGTCAAACTCGCCGAAGAACTCCGCACGCGCGTCGAACTTCCCACAAACCTGAACGACAACTGCGAGGGACGCCCCTGGTTCCATTCGACACCCTGGTGGGGATGCATGGACACCTCCCCCCTCGACGAAGAAGAATGGAAAACCGTCATCGCCTATTCCCACGCACACATCACAATGGTCGATGAAGCCATCGGGCGCATACTCGACGCCCTATACCGCCTCGACCTCGCCGACACCACAACCGTTGTCTTCACATCTGACCACGGCGACATGGAAGGCGCACACAACCGATTTGACAAAGGGGCTTATTTTTACGAAGAAGTCTGGCGCATCCCACTCATCATCCGCGCGCCCAACACACCGCCTGCAACCCAGGATGCTTATGTCTCATTGCTCGACATCGGCGAAACCCTCTTCTCTCTCATCCGCGCCGAAGCATCCCCTGACCAACCGCGCGAAGGCCGCAACCTTCTCCCACTCGTTGGGACGCAAAGCCGTCCCCCAGACTGGCCACAAATTGCCTATGGCACCTACTACCGCTACAACGGTTATAGCTTTGAAGTGCGCGCCATTCGCAACGAGCGTTACAAATACGTGTGGAATCCGCAAGACATCGACGAATTTTACGACCTTCAAACCGATCCACATGAAGTGAAAAACCTGAGTGGGCAACCCCACATAGCAACCGCAGAAAACGACCTGCGCGACCAACTCATGACATGGCTGCACAGCATCGGCGACGATCTACCAAACCGCCTTGACGCATTATTGCCCGCTGGCACAATCATCGCGACGGGCAAACGTGGACCGTAATCCCTATCGCCTCAACCCGCTTCGTTATTCACGGCTTGAACCAGCGCGCGCATATAGGCAATCGAATACGCCACCCCCGCGCGATGACCTCCCAGAATCTGCGGGATATGATCGGGAATAATCGCCCCGTCAAACCCCACCTCCCGCAGAGCTTTCATCACCGCATGCATATCCTGGTACCCATCGTCCATCAAAGTCTCTGCCCACGGCTCTGGCATTGGATTTGAAACATTGCGAAAATGCACCTTAAACAGCTTCTTACGGCTAGCAAAATAGTGAATAGCCTCAATCACATCCACGCCCATGCCTTCTTTACCCCCTTCGAGCCAGCACCCCACGCACAAACAAACCCCGATATTTGGACTATCCGCAATATCCATCGCCTGCTTGTACCCCTTAAAATTGCCAAACATACAGCGCGGAATCCCACCCAGAGGATACACGGGAGGATCATCGGGATGAATGCCGATATAAACACCTGATTCCTCGGCAACAGGCGCGACCTTGCGGATCATATACTCGTAATTCTCCCAAAGCTCATCTTCGCTATATACCCGCCCATGTGTCAATTTTCCTTCAAAAATTTGACCGTCCCAATGCCCTATGGCATTCTCGATATCGAGCGTCCGCGCATCCATGCCTCCGCGCCGCGTTGTGCGCCCCGAACTCCAAATCCCATTGCCCATGTGTGCATACGTATTATACGGAATACCCGCCTCGCCCAGATTGCGAATAAAAGTAATAAATTCCTCGACCTTCTCATCGCGCCCCGGCAAATTCAGGGTCACTTCGGGCATATTATGCACACTGCGATTGGCAATGCGATAAATCTGCAAATCGTATTTTGCAAACCGCGCTTTCAACGCCTTATAATAATCGGCATTCTGATTCTCCTGGTCGTCAACGCCGACCATCATCCATTCCACGCCGAGTTGCTGCATAAATTGCAAATCTTCATCGTTCGCACTATCCGATGTCTGCGCCGCAATCTGGATACCCGAATACGACGAATAAAATCCCGGCACAGCTTTAAGCGCGTAAGATCGTTCTGTTTGAGTTGCCATAACTATTCCTTTCTGTTCAACCACCCGTCGAACTTCACTGCCAATGTTTATCGGCAAAATCCATATACCGATCCCAATCGTAATCCGTCACATCGTGACCGCCTGCGCGAATATGATATCCAATGCGACTCATAATCGGCTCGTGAACACGCGGCATATTTTCAGCAACCATACCATCTGTTCCCAACAAACGATAAACCGCATCGGCGTGTTTCGCACCCAAAAACTCCCCCTTTGGATCCGCCCAGCGATCTTCTTCTGCACTGGCTACATAAACCGGGCGAGGCGCCATCAGAGCAATGAGCAAATGCTGGTCAACGGGTAAATCGTCCTCGCGCTCATTATACCGCTTAAAATTATCGCAAAACCAGTGAGGAAAACTGGTATTAATCCGCCCCACTGTTTCGCCAAATCGACGGCGGGAAAGCGCGGCACCCCCACATCCCGAATTATTTGAAATCACAAGGGCAAACCGCTCGTCTTGCGCGCCAGCCCACAGCGCTGTCTTACCCAATCGCGAATGCCCGATCACGGCAACCCGAACGTGATCAATCGTCTCATCGCTTTCAAAATAATCCATCGCCCTCATCAATCCCCAAGCCCAAGCACCAATAGCTCCCCAGTCATCCCCAGTATTTCGCCTATCAAAAAGCGGATGCACGCCATTTTGAAACCCATCGTCATAATCCGGATCCAGATCGCCGCAATAAATCGTAGCCAAGCCGTAGCCCCTTGCCAAAATCCGCCCCACAGGCCACCTGCTTGCAGCCTTACCGCGCGCCACTTCCGTTGCCCGATGATCGACAACCCCCTCCGTCTTCGAGCGCATCCACCGCTCGGACAGCGCGATTTTGGGATCGGCATGAACGGTGTGATTCCCCCCAAAATTCAATCCCACAAACAACGGCACGGGTCCATCAGCGTCTTTTGGCAAAAAAATTAAAATATCCATTCGCGGTTCTGCATCTGTAGAAAAGTAAACCCGAACTTCCTTACAAATCCCGTCCAACGCATCCCCATTCACAAACCGCGTCTCAAAACGCATGCCCGTCGCGGCACCCGGCATCTTGCCATACACCTGGGTCTCAAACAAAGACAAAATCTCTGCCCGCCGTTGTTGCCAACTGGCCGCATCTTCGACCTTTGATCCATCTTCAAAAATCAATGGATCGGGCAATGTGTAATCGGGCACCTTGTCTTCATCGTAATTCGCGACAAATTTAGCCATCGTGTATTCGCTCCTTATTTTTTTACCGCCTCGCCATACCCTTCGTAAAAACCTTTCCCTGTATAATCTTGTGCGCGGCCTGCCCGCCATACATCCTGAACCTCGCAAACCCTTGTCCGCATTTTGGACATTTCATATCCCCCCGGGTATGGTCTTCGGCAATCCGCTCCACCATGCACTTCACCAACCCGCCTCGCCCACCCTTGCGGTATTTGTACAGCAGGGTTTTACATTTCGCACAAAAAATCGAAATGGTTCGAATATCTTTGCGTGCCATAAGATTAAGGTGAGACGTAAAAGGTGAGACGTAAGACGACCACCCAACCAGCCCCCAAGCAGTCAGCGGTCAGCACCCAGCCCGCCCAACAACCCAACTCACCAGCCCCCTCATAATAACCCCAATATCACAAATTGACAAATACTACCCCAGGCGTTTGACACTGCTATTTGGGCATCGTATATTAACGCGCATTCTAAATACGGAGCACAAAATGGCTATTTCGCAACCCGACCCCCAAATTCAACCAACCGAATCGCCGCGCATCACCGGACGATCCATCCTCCTTGGCCTGCTCACCGCCGGCCTTATGGCCTATTCTCAAAATGTCCTCGAAATCGTACTCCACGCGGGATCGATGGTCAAATCCAGTTTTCCCGTCGCCCTCATCCTGGGATTCCTCCTCTGGGTCGTGATCAACATGATCATCGCCCGGATAGCGCCTCAATCTGTGCTCTCGCGTCACGAAATGATGGTCATCTTTGCCACCATGTGGATTGTGGGCATGATGCCCGGCGTCGGCTGGATGGGGTACTTTATCGGCGCATTGCCCGCACCTTATTTTTTTGCATCGCCGGAAAATCGCTGGGCAGAATTGTTCTTAGACGAACTGCCTCACTGGGCATTTCCCGAACCCACCCCCTGGATCATGGACCGCTTCTACTTTGGCCTGCACACGGGCGAATTTGTCCCCTGGACAGGCTGGATACCATCCGTCTTATGGTGGTTCTCTGGCGTATTGGCCTTCATGTCCGCCGGATTTTTTGTCATCGCCATTTTTCACCGCCAATGGGCCGATGCCGAGCGCTTGACCTATCCACTCGTCAACTTCCCCATGGACCTCATGGAAGGCTTTGGCGAAGGCCGTGCATTGCCCAAAATTTTCCGCGACCCCGTCTTCTGGGCTGGCTTTGCCTGGACTGCGGGCATCATTGGTTGGAACATCATCAACTTCTGGTTTCCCAACGTACCCCGCATCACGCTCTTTGACAGCATCAACACCAAATCCATGACTGTAGCACAGAGCTTCCCCCCCGTCTATTTGCGCGTCTTGCCCTTGGTCATTGGCCTCGGATATTTGTGCAGCCTGGATCTTTTGTTCAGCTTCTGGTTCTTTGGCCTCTTCGCCGTGGTCAAAATGGGCATCATCAACCGCACCGGTTTCACAGTCGGGTTAGAAGGACAAGTTGCCAAAGGCGGAGAAATCGTCAACCTCGAAAGCCACGGCGCAATGACAGTACTCGTCGTCTGGTCTGTATGGATCGCGCGACGACATCTGATACATGTCGCAAAAACCGCCTTAAAAGGCAACCGCGGCGATGGACCCATCTCCTATCGCTTCGCCGTTATCGGCCTGTTCATTTCCGTATTGTACCTCTGTAGCTTTTTCATGTCCCTGGGCATGTCGCTATCTCTCGCAATTGTCCATCTGCTAATGATGTTCATCGCATATTTTGCGACCTCCAAATTCATTGCAGCCAGCGGATTTGGATATCTCTTCCCCGTGTGGATCAAAGGATCGGGCTTTGTCAACACAATTCTCGGCACAGCCACCCTATCGACCCGCGAAATGACCGCAATGCACCTGGTCAACAGCGGCGTATTCTACGGCGGCGGACGCATACAAACCATGCAGGTATTGCCCCACCACTTCAAAGCCATGGATGACGTGCCCGCAGAACGCGGCAAACACTGGACGAATGGCGTCGTCTTTCTCGCATTCACCATGGGCTTCTTTGTCTGTGCCGCCACCATCATCTACTATTGTTATCGCGACTCCGCGCTCTTCCTGCGTTCCTGGACCCTCTGGGAAGGACCCCTGGGTATTTTTGGTGGAATTGGACGCGCATTGGGCGAAACCGAAAAAACATCTTTCGACCCCCAAAAACTCGGCATCTGGCTCCTCGGAGCGGGAATAGCCGCATTATTGGCGGGCCTGCGCACATGGTTCCCCCGCTGGCCGCTGCATCCCCTCGGCCTCGCATTTCAATACACAACGGGACCGCGCTATTACGCCCTGAGCATACTCATGGTCTGGGCAGCCAAACTCCTCATCGTCCATTTTGGCGGTCCACGCCTCTACGAACGCGCAAAACCCTTCTTCTACGGCACAGTAATTGGCTATTGCACCGGCATTGGCGTCGGCATGGTCATAGACCTCATCTGGTTCCCCGGCTCGGGACACGGCTTCCACAATTTTTAATTCTAACGATGAGATCAAGAATAGATATAGGGATAAAAGTATTACTCGTCATCGCCTTATGCACGGCATCGGCATCGGCGCAACGCATTGCGCCGGACGAATCGTGGCGCACACTCGATACAGAACACTTCCGCGTCACTTTTCCCGCACATCTCGAAGACCTGGGACGCAGGGCAGCGGAGCGCGCAGAATGGGCGCACGCCCGGCTATCCGAACAATTCATTGACGCGCCACGCGGAATAATCGACCTTGTACTGACCGATCACATCGACGTCTCGAATGGCTACGCGAGTGTGCGTCCCTCAAACCGAATCACCATCTACGCCCGCCCACCTATCGACTCCTTCGGACGTGCTTTTTACAATGATCGGCTGGAAAACATCATCGTACACGAACTCACGCACATCTTCCACGTTGACCGCCCGGGCCGTTATAGCTTGTTGTACAAGCCATTTGGACGCGTACCATCCCCATACATCTTGTTTCCCCCAGACGGACGCCTGCCAGTCCCAGCTTTCACAATCCCCGCACGCGCCACCCCGCGATGGGTGCGCGAAGGCATTGCCGTCTGGTACGAATCTGCACTGACTGGCACCGGGCGCGTTCATGGGACATTCCACAAAATGGTCCTGCGAACAGCGGCTCTTGAAGGGCGGTTCGAGTCCATCGACCAGACAGGTGGCAACTCGCCCCAGTGGCCGGGTGGCACCCGTGCTTATGCTTACGGATCGCTCTTCTTCGAACACCTGATACAAAAATACGGACGCGACCGCATGATAGCCTTCGTCGAAGCAGTGGAAAAACAGTGGATACCCTACCGCCTCGATGCCGCCGGACGCAGCGCCTTTGGCACCACCTTGACGAATGAGTGGAAAGCGTGGGCAGATACACAGCGGACAGCGGCGGCGGAACTGGACACCCGCCTCGCCAAATTCGGTACAATCACCGAACCACAGGCGATAACCCGCGGTGCCCGCTATGCGTACCACCCAAAAGTATCGCCCGACGGCAAAACACTGTACTACATCCGATCAGATGGACGTTCAGATGCCAAACTGGTATCAACCAGATTAGATGGCAGTGGTGAATCGACCGTAACCCTGACCAATGGCAGCACCACATTTGCCTTCATCCCCAATGGAGACATCGTCTTCGCGCAATATGAATTTGCTGGTCGCTATCGCAGGTTTAGAGATCTCTACCGCGTAACGCCGAGCAGTGATGTACGACGCATAACAACTCGCGCCCGCTTAATCGCCCCATCGGTCAGTCCCGCAGGCTGGGCAGTCGCAGTCGCCGAAGGTGGGGGAACCAGCGGACTGGCGCGGGTCAATCTCAGCAACGGTGCCATTGAGACGCTGGTCCCTCCCGATCCAGACGTCCACTGGGCGTACCCGGCAATCTCACCCGATGGCCGCTGGATTGCGGCGACCCGCTGGACTCAAGGGTACCACGATATCGTCCTCCTCGATACACACGGCAACCTCATCTGTGAAGTGACCCGCGACCGTGCCCTCGACTTCGCCCCATCATGGAATGCTAATGGGCAGTGGCTGGTCTGGGCATCTGACCGCAGCGGCATCCCGAACATACTCGCGGCAAAAGTCGATAACGGGCAAGTCTCGCCCCCCGTCATGCTAACCAATCTCCGCACAGGGGCGGCGTATCCCAGCGTCGATCCGTCGGGCCGCTGGCTCTACTTCTCGGCTTACCACGCCGATGGCTGGGAGATAGAACGGATTCCATTCAATCCCACTGCTGCACCACCCGCGCCTCGCGCGGACTCGACACACACCACCGCCGAGGTCGCCAACAGATCACGCGGACGCGCAGAAGGACGGGTACGCGCCTACTCGCCGCTTGCGACCCTGCGTCCCTACTACTGGGAACCCATATGGAATCACCCCATCTCAGTACCCGCTCATCGCAAGGGAGAAACGGTGATACGCCGCACCAAAATACTCGGCACATCCATCGGCGCTCGCACCTCAGGGATCGACCTCGTGCGCCGGCACGAATACGAAATCGGTGCCCACATCTTCCTGCCAGTTAGATCATATTCTGACGAAAGAGCTGCAGGCGATTTGTCCTACCGCTACTACGGACTGGGGAACCCCTCGCTCGGGTTATCGCTATCGCAGGACTGGGACGAAGACGGCGCCAGATTATATCAGGAGAGTACCGATGCCCCAACCGAAACCTTCTTCATCCTCGAACGGGAACGCCGTGCCTCCCTATCAATGACCCTGGTAAAGCCAAAGGCGCGAAGCAGTGTCTCACTCACAGTCTCCGGCGGACTCGTGCGAGAGGATCGAGAAGTACTGGACTCCGCGCTGCGAAAAACCCATCGGTTCCGACTCGATGATCCGCGCAATACCCTGGGCGAACTATCGGTGCGTTTTTCCGCCACCACTGCGCGCTCATCCGCCTTTCAGATGGGACAGGCGACCGGCACATCATTCTCCGCTCGCTTCAGGCGACGCCACGACCTCTCTCGCTCCTCAAACGACCGCTCGGCAGATGACATTAGAGGCACTGTCAAAACCTATGCGCGACTGCCTCTCTGGCTTCCAGGACGCCAATTTGCAGCACCCGTCCTGGCACTTCGCGCGAGTGCTGGTGCATCTCGGGGACCGGGCAGCGACAACAGCTACTTCGACATCGGAGGCACTGAGTCGATCACTTTCCCGACACGTGGATACGATACATCTACACGGTCGGGACGGCACGCCTGGTCTGCATCCCTGGAATACCGCGCCCCCCTCGCATTGGAGAACCGCGGCCTGCGGGCGTGGCCGATACACTACAACCGCATCTTCTGGACATTCTTCACCGACGCCGCCAACACCTGGGGACCCGATACATCGCAATCTCGCCCACTCCTCTCGGCTGGCACCGAGATTATCATCAACTATTACGTCCTCTATTCGGCAATCCGCTACCGCCTCGGCGTGGCATACCGATTCACCGATCCAGAGGGCATCGGCTACTACGTCCGCCTCGGTATGTCGTTTTGAGTCAATGCCGCACTGCTGATGTGTGTTTTTATCTCATTGACAACACCATCAAAAACCATTTTCTTCTTTTTACTATCAAAAAATAAAAATCGCATAGGAGTTTGCTTGTGGCGTTTCAAGATCACTTTAGTTATTATGGCCCCACACGCCTCATCATGGGACGGGGCACCATTGGCAACATCCCCCAAATTGTAAATGAAAAACAGGTAAAAAAGGCACAAATCGTCACCGACAGGGGCCTCGTCCAGGCCGGCGTTGTCGCGCGCGTTACAGAAATACTCGACAAGGCACACATCTCCTACAGCATCTACGACGGCGTTGAACCCAACCCCCCCATTCGCAACGTCGAAGCCTGTGCCGCGCAATACCAGTCGGAAAATTGCGATTTCCTGCTCGCCATTGGCGGGGGATCCTCAATGGACGTGGCAAAAACCTCGGGCGTACTCGTCAATCACGGGGAAAAAATCACCGATTATTTTATCGGCGAAAAACCCGTTCCCGGTCCCATCCCCTTTCTCCTCTGCGTCCCCACCACCTATGGCACAGCCAGCGAAGTCACGCCCTTTGCCGTCATCACCGACGACAACCACTTCAAAGGCACCGTCGCAGGTCCCCATGTTATTCCCGATGTGGGCATTCTCGATGCCAATATGGCCGTCGCATTGCCTCTGTTCATAGCCGCAGCGACCGGAATGGATGCCTTGACACACGCCATTGAATCATACGTGTCGCTGATATCCAACCCCATCTCTGAAGGCATGGCCCTGCACGCCATCCGCCTCATCTCGCAAAACCTGCGACAAGCCGCGTACAGCGACCACAACCACGAAGCCACGCAAAATATGCTCACCGGCAGTACCATGGCTGGATTTGCCTTTTCCCAAACCCGTCTGGGAAATGTACATGCCATGTCGCATCCGGTTGGCGGTCACTACGGCGTACCACACGGAATTGCCAATTCCATCTTGCTCACCCGTATCATGGACTACAATCGCTGCGCCTGCCCGGAGAAATTCGCCGACATCGCCGCCGCCATGGGCGAAGATGTAGATGGATTGAGCGCTATTGACGCATCTGTTCTCGCGGTTGAAGCCGTGCAAAACCTATCCGACGACGTGGGTATTCCCGCCACATTGGGCGAAGCCGGTGCAAAAACCGAAGGCATCCATGTCATGGCCGAAGACGCGATGAAAAGCGGCAATATTCAGGTCAACCCGCGCAAAACAACCATAAAAGACGTAATCGCCCTTTACGAAGAATCCATGTGATAGCAAATCACAACAGGAGGATAAACCATGCCGACTTACCCACAAATGTTCCGCATTCGCCAGCACTTTGACGCTCCTCGCGTCGATGACATCGCCGGCACTGTGCGCGATGAAATCGCAAAAATCAATCCCAGTTCTGTGATCAAACCCGGTCAAACCGTCGCCATAACCGCGGGCAGCCGCGGCGTCGCCAATATCGACACCATCATCAAAACCATCGTCGAAGAAATGAAAGCCATTGGCGCTGTTCCCTACATCGTACCCGCAATGGGATCGCACGGCGGGGGCACAGCCGAGGGACAAATCCAGGTCCTGGCCGGATATGGCATCACCGAAGGCACAATGGAATGTCCAATCAAATCGTCGATGGACGTCGTCCAGATCGGCGTATCGGATTTTGGCATGCCCATCTACTTTGACAAACACGCATCCGAAGCCGATCACGTCATTGTGGTCAACCGCATCAAACCGCATACGGGATTTGCCGGCGAAATTGAAAGCGGGCTGATGAAAATGATGCTCATTGGCCTGGGCAAACACAAAGGGGCCTCGGTATATCACCGCGCCATCATCCACCATTCCTTTGACAAAATCGTGCGCTTAGTCGGCAAAGTCGTGCGCGAGGAAATGCCCATCACCTTTGGCGTAGCCACCCTTGAAAACGGCTATGACGAAACCGCACGTATCGAAGCCATTCCCGCGGCAGACTTTGAAGAACGCGAAAAAGTTCTTCAAGCCAAATCCAAAGAGTGGTGTCCCTCGCTTCCCTTCGATGATGTCGATCTGCTCATCATCGACGAAATGGGCAAAAATATCTCCGGCTCGGGCATGGACACCAACGTCATCGGGCGCAAGCGCAACGACCGCCGCGCAATGGGCGACGAAACCCCGCGCGTCTTGCGCATCTTTGTGCGCGACCTCACCGAAGCCACGCACGGCAACGCCACCGGCATCGGCATGGCCGAATTTGCCACCAGGCGCCTCGTCGATAAAATCGACTATCACGCCACCTATACCAACGTCATCACCGGACAACACGTTTCAGCAGGTGCGGTCCCGCTGCACTGCGACACAGACGCCGAAGTCCTCGACATCGCCCTCGAGTCCATTGGTCTCATCGCACCGGAAGACGCCCGCGTACTCTGGATCCCCAACACGCTCGACCTGGGTGAAGTCGAAGCATCTGAAGCCTATCTGGCACAGGCGGACATCCGCGACGATCTCGAAATACTCACCGGACTGCGCTCCCTCGAAACCGAAGCCGATGGCAATCTACCGCCCATCGAAGCCTACCGCGACCGCGTACCCGAATCCGTTTTCGCAGATTGAGAGAGGATATTTACAACCTTTCCAATGTCCGATCTCCTGCTCAAAAACGGTCGCATCATCGACCTGGCTAACAACCGCGACGAAATAGCCGATCTGCTCATCCAGCGCGGTCACATCGCGCACATTGAACCGCATATTGCCGTTGAAAATGCCGATACCATCGATGTCTCAGACCAAATCGTCGTACCCGGACTCATCGATATGCATGTCCACCTGCGCGATCCGGGCTTTCCAGAAAAAGAAACCATCAAAACCGGATGTGAAGCCGCTGCCGCCGGAGGCTTCACATCTGTGGCCTGTTTGCCCAATACAGAACCGCCGATGGACAGCCCGGAAATCGTCCAATACATCGCCCAACAGGCAAAAACATCAGATGCCCGCGTATATCCCATTGCCTGTGCAACCGAAAAAATGCAGGGCGAAAAACTCACCGACACCGATGCCCTGCTCAAAGCAGGTGCTGTTGGATTTTCCGACGACGGCCTCCCCATTGAATCCGAAACTCTGATGCGCCAGCTTTTGGAGCGCGCAGCCGCCAACAATTTTGCGGTTTATCCGCACTCCGAAGTCTTTGAACTCACGCGCGGCGGGCACATGCACGAAGGCGCGGTCTCCCGAGAACTGGGCCTGAAAGGCATGCCCGCCGAAGGCGAAGCCGCCATGAACGCGCGCGACATCGAACTCGTGCGCCAAACCCGGGGGCGTCTCCACATCCTGCACCTCAGTGTCAAACGCGCTGCCGAACTCGTGCGAAGAGCCAAAGCAGAGGGCCTGCCCGTCACCTGCGAAGCCTCGCCCCATCACATTGCATTGACCGATGAAGACGTGCGCGTACTCGGCACGGCTGGCAAAATGAGTCCGCCACTTCGCTCCAGCGAAGACCGGGAAGCTGTGATCGCAGGCTTACAGGACGGCACTATTGACGCACTCGCCACAGACCATGCGCCACATACGACCAAAGAAAAATTGGTTGCATTTACCAATGCACCCAATGGTATACTCGGACTCGAAACCGCTGTCGGCGTCATATTCACCAAACTCGTCCACACCAACCTGCTCCCTCTTTCAGATACAATTGCCAAACTCACCATAGAACCCGCGCGCATCCTCGGCATCGAAGGCGGCAGCCTCTCCCCCGGCAAACCCGCCGATATTACAGTCATTGATCCCGATCTCGAATGGATTGTAGATGCCAATCAGTTCAAATCCAAATCGCGCAACACGCCCTTTCACGGATGGACATTACAGGGTCGGGCCACAATGACGATATTGGGTGGTCAAATAACATACAAACAGTAAAGGGAAAACATTCATGGAAGCGATTCTCGCATTGGAAGACGGCACCATTTTCAAAGGCAAATCCTTTGGCGCAGAAGCCGAATGCGAAGGAGAAGTCGTCTTCAACACCAGCATGACGGGATATCAGGAAATCCTCACAGACCCGTCTTATAATAGCCAGATCGTAACCATGACCTATCCACTCATTGGCAACTACGGCATCAACCCATCCGACTTTGAATCGCAAAAACCCCAGGTCTCTGGCTTTATAGTCAAAGAATACTGTCCATACCCCAGCAATTGGCGATCGACCATTGCCCTCGGCGACTTTCTAAAAGAACACAACATACCCGGCATCGAGGGCATTGACACCCGCGCCCTCGTGCGGCATATCCGCCGTCAAGGCGCAATGAAAGGCGTGCTGTCAACCATCGATCTCAATTCCGACAGCCTCGTCCAAAAAGCGCGAGACTTCCCCGGCCTGGTCGGGCGCGACCTCGTACAAAACGTCACCTGCACAGAACCCTACCACTGGGCCGAGGGCCTTTGCGATCTCAAAACCGGCCAGACCAGACATCTTAAGCAAAAAGCCAAATACCGCGTGGCGGCTTACGACTTTGGCATCAAACACAACATCTTGCGCTACCTCGTTGACCGCGGCTGCGATGTAACTGTTTTTCCCGCCGATACACCTGCAGAGCAACTCCTCGAAATCGATCCCGACGGCATATTTTTATCCAACGGCCCGGGCGATCCAGAACCCGTGACGTATGCAGTCGAAAACATCCGCAAATTGATCCGAGAACGCCCCACCTTTGGAATATGTCTGGGCCATCAGCTTCTCGGCCTGGCACTGGGTGGAAAAACATACAAACTCAAATTTGGCCACCGGGGTGCCAACCAGCCCGTACAGCACGCCAGCACGGGCAAAGTCGAAATCACCGCACAAAATCACGGTTTCTGCGTCGATCTCACCACCCTCGACCGGGAAGTCGTAGCACTCACCCACATCAACCTCAACGACAACACCCTCGAAGGTCTGCGCCACCGCGAACTACCCGCCTTCTCCGTCCAATACCACCCCGAAGCCTCTGCCGGCCCACACGATGCCGATTATCTCTTCGACGAATTTGCTAAGTTGATGGACAAGGCGTAATAACAGCGAACGACATACATTAACCACTATGGAACATAAAGATATACTCAGGTGTCTAAGAAAACAGAACACTTGACATCTCATCTCAGTTTCTGTATCCTGTTCATAACGGAAAGGGGGTTTTACACATGTACAAATGGATTTGTACACTTGCTGTTATAGCCTTGATTGCGACGCAGGCACGGGCAGAAATTGGCATTCAGCCACAAAACAAAATCCCGCTCGCAGGTGAGAACCTCGTGAACGGGTTAAAAACCACCAGCGGTTTGTTCGACCTGAAAAAGCTCAAATTTAACCACACCATTGGAATCAGCTACAGTTCGGGATACGGCGGAGGCCTGAACCAGTATTATCTCAACGACATCACCTATCAAATATCCAAACCGCTCATCGTCAGAGCGCAAGTTGGCCTGGTCAATCAAATGTCGGGTAATACGCGTTACGGTTCAACCTCATCGGGCGGTGTTCAAGTCGTCGTTCCCAACGTCAGTCTTTTGTACCAGCCCAAACCCAATATTCGGATCGAATTTGGATTCAGCACCTTCAATGGCTATGGCTATCCCTATTATTACAACGACAGGTACAGGCGTTATTAAAGGACTGACCTGAACAGATAGGGGCGCCACCGCATAAGGTCGGCGCCTCTTTTTTTTCTCTTTATATTGTTTTTTTTATTGTTATATTGGCCTACATGAAATGGTTATGGGTTCTCGGCGGCCTGCTCATCGCCGGTCTGGTCTTTGCGACAAAAGCCTTTTGGGAACCGCAAACGGCACCCGATGTCGTGCCCGATGCCCCCCGAGTCTCTCACAATATTCGCGTTGAAATTCTCAACGGCTGTGGCACAGGCGGTATTGCAACCGAGGTCGGGCAAAAACTGCGCGATTTTGGCATAGATGTCATGACCTTGGGCAATGCTGAAAATTTCAATTTTCCCGAGACCATTGTCATAGACCGCATGGGAAAAATAGAATATGCCAAACAAGTCGCCGATGTACTCGGCACGCCCAATGTGATCCAGCAAAAAACACCCGACCCCTTTCGCATCGAGGAAGTAACCGTCATCATTGGGCGCGATTATCGCGGGTTGGAAATATTTAAATAAGAAGAGGGAATTCACTTTGTCAGATACCACCGAAAACGTTCGCAGTACTTGTATTGAACAGTTGCTATCGCGCAAAGCCGAAGACCTCATTGCCATTGATCTGCGTCAAACAGCCGACTTTGTCGATTACTTTATCATCTGTACGGGAACCTCCGATGTGCATGTTCGCGCTCTGGCCGATGCGGTAATCGAGGGTCTCAAAGCAGAAGGGCAGCACCCCTATCAGGTCGAAGGATATGATGTGCGGAAATGGGTACTGATCGACTTCTTCGACATCGTCGTACATATTTTTCAAAAAGAATCGCGCCAATTTTACGGACTGGAACGCCTGTGGCGCGATGCGCCGATAGAGCGTATTGAGGACGATGTATTGACAAACAACTTAATCCGCGACCCGTGACAACTGGAGATGGCCAATGCCCGTTCCGACCATCACCTGGGAAAATGATGCCCTGCGTCTCATCGACCAGACCTTATTGCCAGAAGAGTACAAATTCATCACTTGCCGCGATGTCAACACAGTGGCAGAAGCCATCGTCAGCTTGAGGGTGCGCGGCGCTCCAGCCATTGGTGTCGCGGCTGCTTATGGCGTCGTGATTGCAGCGCAAGAAGCCATAGCGCGGAACGCCGACTTTGATCAGTATGTCGCAGAAAGCATTCAAAAACTGGCGCAAACGCGCCCCACAGCCGTCAACCTCTTTTGGGCACTGGACCGCCAGGAAAAGGTCCTCGCCAAAGCAGATAACCATTCACCCGCAGAAAAACGCGATCGCCTGCTTAACGAAGCCCATGAAATTTTTGAAGACGACAAAAGGATATGTCGCCAGATTGGTCGCAATGGTGCCGAATTGCTATCCTCACAGGCGACTGTACTGACCCACTGCAATGCAGGCGGCCTGGCCACGGCTGACTACGGCACGGCTCTCGCAGTGGTTTACGCCGCTGTTGAAGCGGGCAAACAAGTCGCGGTCTATGCCGACGAAACCCGTCCACTCTTGCAGGGGTCGCGCCTCACTGCCTGGGAACTGAATCAAAGCGGCGTAGATGTCACCGTGATATGCGATAGCATGGCTGCTGCGGTGCTCCGCGAAAAAAACATCGACAGCATCGTTGTCGGCGCGGACCGCATTGCCAGAAACGGAGACGTAGCCAACAAAATCGGCACCTATGGACTGGCAATTTTAGCCAAAGCGCATCAGGTGCCTTTTTACGTGGCTGCGCCCTTATCTACCATTGACATGAAACGCGATACTGGCGCACAAATTCCCATTGAAGAACGCGAAAGAGAAGAAATCACGCACGGCATGGGCCGACAAACCGCGCCCAGAGGCATCCATGTGTACAACCCCGCCTTTGACGTGACCCCTAACCGCCTCGTCACGGCGATCATAACGGAAAAAGGCGTAGCAAAAGGCAATTACTCAGAAATATTTGAGCAGTGGTTTAGATGGTAAACTCGACGTTTATTCCACAATTAAGCGACTTTATGTTTTTTTACAAGATATACAAGATATTGGGCAAAATAGAGCATTTTTCGATAAAATACGCAATATAAGTTATTGACAAATTTTGCATGCATTCTTAAAGTCTGAGGGTCAAACATGTAGAATCCTGTCTGAACAATGAGCAGAGGTAGATGGGCACGGGTGAAGGTTAAAAAAGAAACTGACAACGGCTCGTGGAGGCAAAATGATAAGAAAAAAAATCTTGTTATTTGTCTTATTTGTCGTATTCCTGATCGGCTGTGTCGCACCGCAGACCCAACTCGTCCCTCCGGTTGATTCACCGATGGCTGATTCATCGCCAACTGATTCATCGGCGGCGCGAGAAGAATTTGATCCACAGACCCTCATGGACGACGACACGGTATTGCAAACACCTGTACGCGCTGAAGCAATGCCCCCTGCGGAAGTATCACAAATTGGGGGCTTCCGCGTTCAAGTTGCAGCCCTTCGCGATCACAGCCGGGCAGAAGCCTTGCGCGAACAAATTCAGCGTGATGCTCAGGTTCTGACATATATTCATTTCGACGAAGACATCCAACTCTACAAAATTCGAGCGGGCAACAGCCACACACCCGAATCAGCAGAAACACTGCGCGACACCATCAGAGCATTGGGCTTTCCCGATGCTTATGTGGTTCGCACACAAATTGCCAATATGCAACCTCAAGCCACATCGGGGTTTCGAGTTCAAATTTTTTCTTCATCGACGCGAGGCTCAGCGGAAGATGCACAAATGCAAGCGCGTGTTCAACTGGCGCGCGACGATGTTTTTATAGATTTTGAATCTCCTTATTTTAAGGTGCGCGTCGGCAATTTTCAGACGCGCGACGATGCAGAGATACTACTCAGGGAGGTAACAAAGAAAGGCTATGAAACGGCATTCATTGTACAGGCAAAATCTTCTCAATAACGCGAAGACGGCCATGCGGTATAACCTTTGTCTCATTGCAGTTCTAATTTTTGGCGGTTGTGCAACCACCGCACGCACTCCCCTTGCACCCGCACCTGCCCCCTTAACTGTACCAGAAGTTACAGAACCAGCAGAAGTTGCAGAACCAATTATACCAATAAAGCCTTCTATAGCTATAGAAGAGATAGAACCCACGGGCGACCGTCTCTATGACCTGCTTCAAAAAGCCGCAGTCGAAACCCATTCTCTTCGCGTAAGAGCTTTGCTCGATACGGCAGCGCACATGTTGCGCGAGCGTTTTGTTGCCGAACCGGAAACAGCAAAAAAATGGGCCGCGTTGATGCGTTTCACACTCGAACGCTATCACGCGATTTCGTCCCGTGCGCCCATACCACCGCATGCACCACTGGCAACCCTGCTCAATGCCCTTCCCGAATCTGTAGTTGCCGACTTGTTGCATCATCCGCACTATCGAGAACTAAAAATAAGAGTACTGGCAGGGCAAGCCGATGTACCCATTGACCTCAGACCCGAAGTCATGGCTTATATCCAATATTTCCTCACGGAAAAGCGCGACTTCTTTGAAAGAAGTCTGTCTCGCTCCACTGCCTATTTGCCTATGATCCAGACAATTTTCCGCGAACAGGGTCTGCCTTCGGACCTCGCTTACAAAGCCATGATCGAAAGTGGATTTAATCCCCGCGCGCTCTCGCGTGCATACGCCCTGGGCATGTGGCAATTTATGTATCGCACTGGCTTGCTCTATGGCCTGCGGCGCAACACCTATATCGATGATCGCATGAACCCCGAAAAATCCACACATGCTGCTGCGCGACATCTCAATCATCTATACGAGCACTTTAAAAATTGGCATCTGGTTGTCGCGGCCTACAACTGCGGACAGGGCCGGATGGATCGCGCCATTGCAAGATCCAGAACCCGCGACTTTTGGGAAATCGACGTACTGCCCAGAGAAACCCGCAATCACGTACCCAAGTTTATGGCAGCTGTCGTCATTGCCAAAGATCCCGCTTTTTTTGGCTTTAAAGACGTTGTCTATCAACCTCCCCTGTCTTATGACAAAGTCGTTTTAACAGAACCTGTGAACCTGCGTTTGGCAGCGGAATGTGCGGGTACTACCTACACCTATCTGCGCCACCTCAACCCCGAACTGCGTCGTCCATATACACCGCCTGCCATGCGGCGAAACGCCTATACTTTGCGCGTTCCAAAAGGAACAGGCGCGAAATTTAGAGCCAATTACGCGCAAATACCAGAACACAAAAAAATTCAACTCATCGACTATGTGGTCAAACGCGGCGATACCTTATCGGGGATCGCATCCCGCGTGGGGGTGTCGTCAGCCGACCTGCAGGCAGCCAATGGCATCACCAATCCTCGCCGCCTGCAAATCGGTCAAAAACTCAGCATTCCTATGTATCCCCACGCCAAACGCCTATCTGCCGCAACACAGGCGCGCCCAGCACTACAAACAAAAAATATTAGCCACAACCCCGACCCTAAACACTATCGCCAGATCAATGTCACGGTGCGTACAGGTGATACCCTGTGGGGCATTGCCAAACGAAAAGGCATCACGGTCTCGCACCTGCGCGCATGGAACAATCTGAATACCAATCATCCCATTCATCCGGGCGATCGCCTCACATTATGGGTACCCAAAGATGGAACATCGGAATCTACTATCTTTTATACAGTGCGCACGGGCGATACCTTGTGGAGCATAGCGCGCGCCTTTGATACCAGTGTTGCAGCTCTACAATCCTGGAATGACATTCGAAGTCCATCGCGCTTGCGGCCCGGCACCCGCATTCGCGTCAGAGAAATTGCGGATTAAAAGAGGTGGAGGAAAGCTGACTGCCGACTGCCTTATCAATGATTATCGCCCGCAATATTTTGCTCATTCTTCTGGCACTGCTTCTCCAGGCATCCTGGATCGAAAGCCTCGCCATTTACGGCGTTGCGCCGGACATCGTCATCATCATACTGATTTTTATTGCCTTTACCCGAGGGCAAATTGAAGCGACATTACTGGGTTTTATATCGGGATTGCTCATCGACATATACGACCCCGGCACGCGTTTGGGCGTCAATGCCCTCGGCAACAGCCTGATTGGTTTTTTTGCAGGTTATAGCCGTGTAGGCATCGCTGCTGAAGCCCTGCAAGCACAGGCTCTCATTTTGTTTTTGGCAACACTCTTACACGATATTATTTTTTTTCTCGTTGCTTTGCAACCGCTCAAAATTTTGAGCATTGGATTGGGTACAAGTCTTTATACAGCTACGTTGGGCACGGCATTGTCGTCTGTCCTAACCCATTTCTCACTTCTCAATATTCAGCCCCATGCAGAATGACTTCACATACAACGGCATTCGAGCACATCGCGCACGCATTCTTTTCGGTATAATCGCGTTTCTCTTTGGCATATTGGGCATTCGCCTCTATCTACTACAGATTGTCGAATGGGAACAGTATCGCATCAAATCTGAAAAGAATACCATGCAGCCCGTCATTATCCAGGCCAATCGCGGCTTAATCCGCGACCGCAATGGTATCATTTTGGTCGATAACAGACCATCTTATAACATTTCGGTCATTCCCCCTCGCTTTTTGGCAAATATTGAAGAAGATAAATGCAGTGGGCTTCTCGAACGCCTCGGGCAAATTGTGGATCTGCCCTGCAAAACTATAACAGAAAAATTGCAATCGCATAACCGGCATTTTTACGATCCGGTCAATCTCAAGCTCGATGTGGATTTTGAAGCCATTTCCATTATCGAAGAAAATCGCTATGACTTTCCCGGTGTAGAAATCCAAATCGAAACCCGCCGGGGCTATCCCATCTTTGACAAACCCGCGACGATATCCACCGAATTTTCGCACACGCAGCACAACGTCAGTAAATCCTTTCCCTTAGCACCCCATATTCTGGGCTATGTCGGACTTATCAACGCATCTCAATATACCCACCTGAAAACGCGGGGATATGGCTACGACGATCAGATTGGGAAACGAGGTATTGAGCGCATATTTGAAGACCGAATGCGAGGCCATAAGGGCGTCAAATACATCGAAGTGAATGCAAAAGGACGCGAAGTGGGCAGTTTCCCCGAAAAAACAGATCCTCCCATTTCCGGTGAAGATTTGTGGCTCACGCTCGACTGGCGTGTGCAGCATGCCGCTGAGCACGCCTTTGCAGATAGCATGCGCGGCAGCCTGATTGCCATGCACCCACAATCTGGCGAAATCATTGCCATGGTCAGCAAACCCGGTTTTCATCCACAATCTATCCGGGACCCCAAAGCCTGGCAGCACTTACAAACAGACCCATCAAAACCCTTGCTCAACCGCAGCCTTAAAGGCGAATATCCACCCGCTTCGGTCTTCAAAATGATCACATCGATAGCCGCTTTGGACATGGGCATAATCAAAGCCGATGAATATCGCTTGAGACCATGCACAGGAGGCATGGTTTTGGGCGACCGCCGGTTTAGATGTCACAACAAAAAAGGTTGTGGGCCTATCAACATGCGACAAGCACTCGTAAAATCGTGTGATGTATTCTTTTATCAACTCGGCCTCAAAGTGGGCATTGACAACTGGCATCGGTATGCCGCTATGTTCGAATTTGGCGAATTGACAAATATCGACATCGCTTCGGAAGGCGATGGTGAAGCACGCGGTCTGCTGCCCAACCGCGCCTATTACAAACAGAGGCACGGCTTCTGGGCTGGTGGCTATATGCTCAACCTGACCATTGGGCAAGGGGAACTTCTGGCAACGCCCCTTCAGGTGGCGCGCTATACAAGCGCGCTGGCAACCGGTCAGTTACCCACTCCGCATGTGATCAAAGGGACACAGGGCAAAACCGCGCCAATTCCCCTCTCAAAAGAGGTAATCAAAACCGTGCAAAGCATGATGGAAGACGTGGTCAACAGTCCATACGGCACCGGGCTTTCTGCCCGTTTACCCAATATTGTCGTTGCGGGAAAAACGGGCACCGCACAAAATCCCCACGGTGAGGACCACGCCTGGTTTGTCGCTTATGCACCGGCAGAAAACCCGCGCATTGCCATCGCCGTGATTGTTGAAAACGGTGGTTCGGGGGGCAGAATTGCCGCACCTATTGCACAAAAAACGCTCGAAGCCTATTTCGAACACGCCGTGCCAAAATCCACCGACGAATTGATCGCGGTCAATAACCAGTAACCTCTCATTTTTCGAGGTAGTTGTGAATCTTTCTCTATTTGTTCGACGCGACCTCGACATCGGCCTCCTCTCAGCAATATGCCTGGGCATTGGTGTGGGCATTACCACCATATACAGTGCCAGCTACAATTGGGATTTGGGCCTGGCCGGCAATATTTATGAAAAGCAAATTATCTGGGCCTTACTCGGGTTTATTGCCATGATCATCACCATGGTCATTCCCCTTAAACTTTTTTACGCCTTTGCCTATGTCCTTTATGGCCTGACGGTCACACTTTTGGTTCTGGTGCTCGAATTGGGGGACCGACGCTGGTTCAACATTGGTCCCATCCACATACAGCCCTCTGAATTAGCCAAGATAACGACCGTCCTGGTACTCGCGCGCTTTTTGACCTATCGCAACCGCGACCTGACCCGCGTATGTGCCTTTATCCCACCTCTATTGTTCGTTCTCGTGCCCATCTTACTCGTTTTTAAGCAACCCGATCTGGGCACCGCCCTGGTTTTTAGCGTTCTCATCTTGCCCATGTTATTCTGGGCAGGTGTCAGACCCGTGCATTTATTTTTTTTAATTTCCCCTGCCCTCACCCTGATATGTGCTTTTCACCCGTGGATGTTAGTCGCAATAGTACTGCTGCTCATTGGGATCCTTTTCTATGAACGCCCCCGTCTATTCACCGCAAGCATCTTGCTATTGGTCAATCTCACGGTTGCTATCGCCGCACCTTATGTGTGGGAAAACAAACTCCACGACTACCAAAAACGCCGCATCCTCACCTTTCTCGACCCCAATATGGAC
The DNA here is from genome assembly GCA_026706845.1 of Gemmatimonadota bacterium. NCBI lineage: Bacteria > Pseudomonadati > Gemmatimonadota > Gemmatimonadota bacterium. Next base: position 31,780 of record JAPOXY010000036.1, on the reverse strand, counting down.
AAACTCGGTGCGGGTTATCAGGTCATTCAGTCCAAAATCGCCATTGGGTCTGGGGGCCTCAAGGGCAAGGGATTTTTAGAAGGGACACAAACCAAACTCGCCTTTTTACCCGAACAACACACCGATTTTATTTTTTCTGTTATATGCGAAGAATTTGGATTTCTCGGTGCCTTTTTTGTTCTGGCATTATTTATGTTCATCTTATGGCGCGCCTTATCCATTGCCATACAGACCAAAAGCCGCTTCTCCAGCTTGACCGCTATCGGTCTGGCGACCATTCTCCTCTTCCACATTTTTGTCAACATCGGCATGACCATCGGCATCATGCCCGTCACGGGTCTACCTTTGCCTTTCCTGAGCTACGGCGGTTCCACCCTCATCACAAACATGATTCTCATTGGTCTGTTGCTCAACATTTATGCCAACAGGTATGAGGATTATTAAGGGTGAGATGTAAAACGCAAAAGGCGAGGGGCCGGATGGCCTCTCGCCTTTATCTTTTTTCCCGTCTCCAATCACGCCGTTACAAGCCCCCCTCAAAAACCAGATCATCGGGTTGACGTCTCGCCGCACGTCGGGCGCGTCCCGCCTCGGTTGATACCCATGCATTGGCTCTGCCATCCGTGAGTTCGACAATTTCTCGCAACAGGGCATCGGAAGGCAACACCTGAACCTGGCGGGACAGGACGACGGTGGAATGGTCGCGCTCCAATTCCAGATGCAATCGCAACTGACAGTTGCCCGGATGTTTCAGACACAGGGTATGCAAAGACTTAAGCGGCTCCATCCGAATTAAATCGCCCGGCAACAACACATTGACGGTATCGGCCAGTTGCTCGCGCGCTTGCTCGATAGGCATCACATTTTCAACCTGCACCGAAGACCGGCCATTGCGTGCGGAAAACCGACCTTGCAAAACCACCATTTCATCGACCAGCAGTTGCTCGCGCAATTTTTCAAAATTATCGGAAAACACAACCAGGTCAACCGCACCGCTCAAATCTTCCAGCGTACCAAAAGCCATGGGCCGACCATCGCGTGTCGTATGCGGTTTTACCTCGGCCAACACGCCTCCCATCTGGACCTCAGCACCATCGGGCAATTCCTTCAGATCATTTACCGATCTCATACCCATTTCTGCCAAATCGGTTCTGTAGCGTTCCAGCGGATGCCCCGAAAGATAAAAGCCCAGCATATCTTTTTCAAAAGCGAGGCGTTCGCGCTCAGTCCATTCCTCAGCCTCGGGCAACGATTGGTCGTTCACCACCTGCGTTTGCATCTCGACCATTTCAAACATGGAAATCTGCCCGCGCGCGCGATCCATCTGTACAGATTGTGCCATATCCAGTGCGCGGTCTAAGGCTTCGAGCAACTGCGCGCGATGCCCGGGCACGCAATCATAAGCACCGGCTTTAATCAGACTTTCGATACACCGCCTATTCACAGCCTGAGAATCCACGCGGTCACAAAAATCAAATAGCGACTCAAAAGGGCCTTCTGCTTCACGCGCTGCAACAATCGCTTGAACTGCGCTGCGCCCCACATTGCGAATGGCAGCCATACCCATTCGAATCTCGTTTTTGGTCGCCACAAAATCGCCCTGCCCTTCATTTACATCTGGAGGCAATACATCCAGATCCATTCGCCGGCATTCTTCAATCAAAACGACCAGGCGCTCGATATTGCCAATTTCACTGTTGAGGTTCGCCGCCATAAATTCAGCCGGATAATGCGCCTTGAGATACGCGCACTGGTAAGCCACCATCGAATAGCCCGCACTATGCGCCTTGTTGAACCCATAGCCCGAGAAAACCTCAATATCTCGCCATATTTGTTGTGCAACCGCTTTTTCAACGCCATTGGTCGTGGCACCCTCTAAAAATTCGAGCCGATACTTTTCCATTACATCGGCCAACTTCTTCCCCATGGCTTTGCGGATACCATCGGCTTTGGCAAGTGTACATCCGGCCAAGTCGCGGCACAGGCGCTGCACCTGTTCCTGGTAAGTAATAATACCGTACGTCTCTTCCAGAGCCGGGCGCATCTTCTCATCGTCATACGTCACTTCCTCCCGCCCGTGCTTGCGGTCAACGTAATTGGGAATGTACTGCATCGGTCCCGGGCGATAAAGCGCATTCATCGCAATAATATCGTCAATCGTATCCGGCTTCAGTTGTTGCAAATAGCCCCTCATTCCCCCGCTTTCAAATTGGAACACCCCGGTCGTATCGCCCCGGCCGAACAGGCGATAGGTCGCCTCATCGTCCAGAGGCAAGTTATCCACATCCACATCCACACCGTAATTCTCCTTCACCATCTTCACGGCATCGTCGATCACCGTCAGATTGCGAAGTCCCAAAAAATCCATCTTCAAAAAGCCCAGGTCTTCCACGTGATACATATTGTACTGCGTCATCACCTCGCCGCCCTTGGGTGCTTTGTAAACGGGCATAAACTCGGTCACAGGCTCGGGCGTAATCACCACCGCAGCCGCGTGAATCGACGCATGGCGTGCCAGACCTTCGAGTTGCTTGCCAATGCCGATCATCTTTTGCCCCGTGTCCCCATCTTCCGCAATCTGACGCAACTCGGGCACCTGATCAAGTGCTTTATCGAGCGTCATCTTCAATTCTGCGGGCACCAGTTTTGAAATTCTATCGACTTCTGCAAATGGCCGGTCCAACACCCGCCCCACATCGCGGATCACACCCTTCGCCCCCATGGTTCCAAACGTAATCACCTGACATACATTGTCGCGCCCGTATTTTTGCACCACATAATCAATGACCTGCTCGCGATCGCGGTCGGCAATATCGTAATCAATATCGGGCGGCGAAATCCGCTCGGGATTCAAAAACCGCTCAAAAACCAGCCCGTATTCAATGGGATCCACAGCCGTGATGCCCAGGGCGTAAGCCACCAGACTGCTCACCGCAGACCCGCGCGCACCTGCTCGGATGCCAGAGGCATTGGAAAATTGCACCAGATCGTGCAAAATTAAAAAATAGCCCGGATATCCAGTCTGATCGATCACGCCCAACTCAAACTTCAGGCGTTCTTCATGCTCAGCGGTCACCTGCTTGCACCGCGCCTCCATGCCCTTGCGCGCCAGATCGCTCAGATAATCGCTGGCTGAATCATAACCCTCTGGCAAAGGGAAATCGGGCGCGTGATATTCCTCAAGGGAAATCTCCAGATCGCATTTTTCGGCAATCTCGAGCGTGGGTTCCAAAACGTGTGGCATATCCTGAAACAGCTCGTACATCTCTTCTGCCGACTTAAAATACACACCCTCGGGATAACACATGCGCTTGGGGTCGTCCAATGTCTTACCCGTCTGAATAGCGACCAGAGCCGCATGCGCTTCGTGGTCTTCAGCGCGCGTAAAATGCGAATCATTGGTCGCCACCAGGGGCACACCCATCTCCTTGTGCAACTTGACCAATCCGGGATTGATCTTTTTTTCTTTGTCAATGCCGTGCCTCTGAATCTCCAAATAATAATCATCGCCGAAAATATCGAGATATGTTTCCACGGCCTTTTGCGCAGCATTGTATCCCTCGCGTTCGATCAAATATGGGATCTCTCCCCCGATGCACGCCGACAGGCAAATCAGCCCTTCCGAATGCTGGCGCAGCAAATCTTTGTCTATGCGCGGATTGTAATAATAGCCCTCGAGATATCCCGCGGACACCAGCTTGATCAGATTTTTATATCCCGTATAATTTTTGACCAGTAAAACCAGATGGTTTGAACTGCCCTGAAGACCCGGCATAGATTTTCTGTCAAACCGGCTCCCCATCGCGCAATACACTTCGCACCCGATAATCGGATTGACGCCCACATCTCTCATCGCGCGATAAAAATCAATAGCGCCAAAAAGATTGCCGTGATCGGTCATCGCAACCGCAGGCATGCCCCATTCAGCGGCTATTTGGGCAATATCTTCTATTCTCGATGCGCCATCGAGCAGGCTGTACATCGTGTGGCTGTGCAAATGGACAAAGTCAGAGGATTTCATCAACACGCTCCCGTAAATGGAGATGTTGGGGGAGGGCATCTCGGACAAACTTAAAGAAATAGGAGAGGGGGAAAGAATCAGGAGAGAAGATCCCGGTCTGCTCTCTAATCTAAAACGGGTAACAGGAAAAATCAAGCGACAGAATGGCAGGGTATAACGCCATTAAAACAGGACATCGAAAAACCGCCCACAGGTAAACTATTGTGCCTTGTTCATTTTCAATTTTTAATTTATTTTTGTACCTATGAAAACTCTTGAAATCCAACCCATGACAGCCCCAGTCGATGCGGATGTCGCGATTCCGGGTTCTAAAAGCATCACCAACCGCGTTCTGCTAATTGCCGCACTTGCAGATGGTATCAGCCATCTCAACAACGCACTCATGAGCGACGACACGCGGTATATGGCAAATGCCCTGCGCGATCTGGGCATTCGCGTGGAAGAAAACGAAACGGAGGCGGCATTTCGCGTCTATGGCACAGGCGGGCGCATACCCGCTGATCACGCAACACTCCACATTGGCAACTCAGGTACTTCAGCGCGCTTTCTCGCGGCATATCTCAGCCTGGGCGCTGGAACCTATACCATAGACGGCGTCGAACGAATGCGCGAGCGCCCGATTCAGGACCTCCTCGACGGCCTCACCCCCCTCGGCGTAACCGCGCGTTGTGAAGGCAAGGACGGGCTATGCCCCCCCGCGCTCATCGTCGCCTCTGGCCTCAAAGGTGGCCGCACCACCATGAACGGCAGCAAAAGCAGCCAGTATTTCACTGCCCTGCTTCAAGTGGCATCCTACGCCCAAACCGATGTCGAAATCCACGTCAAAGGCGACCTCGTATCCAAACCGTACATCGACCTCACCATTGCCGTCATGCGCGACTTTGGCATTGAAGTCACCAACAAGAACTACCGCTCCTTCACCGTGCGCGCAGGTCAGCGCTATCATTCCCGCGCATATCAGATCGAACCCGATGCATCCAACGCCTCTTACTTTTTTGCCGCAGCCGCACTTACCCGTGGCCGCGTGCGCGTACCCAATTTAACAGCGCAATCCATTCAGGGCGACATCGGCTTTGTCGATATCCTATCCCAAATGGGCTGTGACGTGAGCAAAGACCCCGAAGGCATTGAAGTGCGCGGAACAGGGCGTCTGTCGGGCCTCGACATCGACATGAACGCCACGCCCGACATCGTGCCAACCCTGTGCGCCCTGGCCCCGTTTGCCTCTGCTCCAATCAGCGTACACAACGTAGCCGTCCTCCGCATCCACGAAACCGACCGCATCGCCGCACTCAAAACCGAACTGAACAAACTCGGCGTGCGCGTTGACACCCGCGCCGATGGCCTCACAGTCTATCCCGCAGACCACATCCAACCCGCGGCACTCGACACGTATGACGACCACCGCATGGCAATGAGCCTATCGCTGATCGGACTAAAAATCCCCGGCATTGTCATAAACGACTCCGACTGCGTCAACAAAACATTTCCGACGTATTTTGATGTCTTGAACGCGCTTTATTGAAATATGTCCAATTTCCAAAACGAATTCTCCTGGTCGCCTTCGCGCCATCGCATGTTTGATTCGTGCAAGCGACAATACTACTTCAACTACTACGGCAGTTGGGGTGGCTGGGACAAAGACGCCGACGAGCAAACCCAATTGCTCTATCGCCTGAAAAAAATAACCACGGTACCGCAACTCGTCGGTACCGTGGTTCACGACGCCATCAGCAACGCGCTCAATGCACTGAAATTGGGACGCGATATTCTCCCCTTTGCCGTCGAGACCTACGCGCAAAATTTATTCCACCAACACCTGCAAGAATCCAGAGATCATCTCTGGCGCTATTCGGCCTCTCGATACACCAATTTGTTTGAACACTATTACAACGAACCCTTTACCGAAACCGATCAGAACAAGTCGGCCAATCACATCTCGACGAGTCTCAACGCTTTTTTTGCCTCCGATGCCTACGCCACCCTCCAAACTGCCCGCCCCGAAGACTATCTCACCATTGAAGACCTCAAAGATTTTACCCTTGCCAATACCAAAATCTGGGTCGTGCTCGACGTGGCGATTCGCCGCGACAAATCGGTCTATATCTTCGACTGGAAAACCGGGCGTGAACGCCAGGCTGACCGCCATCAACTCGCTGTGTACGCTCTCTATGCCACCTCGCAGTGGGACGTCGCATTATCCGACCTGCAACTCCAGGACATCTACCTGCAAACCAGCACCGAACGCACCCTACACCTCTCTCTTGACGACCTCGACCAGACCCGTATGTTTGTCACCGAGAGCGTCCAGAAAATGCGCGTCCTCCTCAACGACCCCGAGCAAAACACCGCTTCGCAAGATGCCTTCCCAATGACGACAAATACCCACCTGTGTACCACCTGTCCCTTCAAAGCCGTGTGCTATCCCCATGACAGACCTGCCACGCAGCCAACCGCACAACCCACCACAGAACAAGACCCCGTTCAACTCTCACTTTTTTAATTTTTTTATAAACGAAAGAGTCCAAAATGGAACGACAAGATAACAACAGTTCACCTATCCACATCGGCACAGACCGCCAACTATTCGTGGACAATTTCTGGATTGCTGAAGCGCAGGGTGTCACGCAACGCTTGCATGAACCTGTGCGTCGTGAGGTTGTAATTTCCCCTGAACATCCGTGGGAACGAGGCGGTGTGTCATATATGGTAACATTCCGCGACGGCGACCGGTTCCGCGCGTGGTATCGCTGCGACCAGGAGATGCCGATTCGCGGTACGCGTCAACCGCTCACCGCCTACGCTGAAAGCACCGACGGCGTTCACTGGGAGAAGCCACGACTCGGACTGATTGCGTTTCAAGATTCGAAAGAGAATAACCTCGTCTGGGCGGGACCAGGTAAGAACATGTCGCCGTTTCGCGATGGTAATCCCGACGCGTTGGACGAAGAACGGTACAAAGCCATTGTACGCACCAGTGATGTACTCGCGTTGGTCTCGCCTGACGGTCTCCGCTGGCGACTGATGCAGGATGCGCCAATCCTGACCGATCAACCCTTTGATTCACACAATATCGCCTTTTGGGACGTGGAACAGGAGGAATATGTCGCGTACACACGCGGCGTGGCGGGTAAGGGCAACTTCATAAACGGGGTGCGCTGGATTCGCCGCACGACCTCCAAAGACTTTCGCCATTGGACACCGCTTGAACTGATTGACACCGGCGAGATTCCCTATGAACATCTCTACACCAATGCCTGCGTGCCTTATGAGCGGGCGCCGGGCGTGTATCTGATGTTTCCGTCACGCTTCGTGCCAGAACGCGAGCCAATTCCGGGCTGGAAATACGGTTCAGGCGTGAATGACATCGTGTTTATGTCCAGCCGCGATGGACGCCACTTCGCTCGCAACTTCATGGAGGCTTTTGTCCGTCCCGGACTCGATGAGGGCAACTGGCATGAGCGCGGGATGTACATGGAGCGGGGCATTCTGCAAACATCGCCCGATGAACTCTCGCTGTACGGTATGGAAAACTGGCGCCTGCCAACTGTCCATATTCGTCGGTTCTCGCTCCGAACCGACGGGTTCGTATCGGTCCGGGCAGGCTACGCTGGCGGCGAATTCGTCACCCGTCCGTTAATTTTCACAGGCGACAGTCTGAGATTGAACTTTTCCACATCAGCGGTGGGATTTGTGCGCGTTGAGATCCAGGATATGGAAGGGCATCCGCAGCCGGGCTTCGCACTGGACGAGTGCCCTGAGATATTCGGTGATGCCATCGACGGTACAGTCCGTTGGGAGAGTGGGAGAGATATGCGTCTGCTGGCAGGTCAGCCAGTGCGGTTACGCTTCACCCTCAAGGACGCGGATCTATTTGCGTTTCGGTTCCAGATGAGTTAAAAACCACGCGGAGGTTCATTATCCTTCTACTGGCCCTTTAAGCCTATTTTAATTCCACCGACACCTCTGGCGCGCTTGCCGCGCCGCCAATTTTTATGCGTATGGGAATGGTTCTGCCCAGATGAAATCCAGCAAATTGAATGGGCATATCCCGCACATAATCCACCTGCCCCTTCAAGGCCGTGTGCTATCCCCATGACAGACCCGCCAGACAATCCCCCCCACAACCCGACACACAACAAGACCCCGTCCAACTTTCCCTATTTTGACCCTTTTCGCACTCGGAAATGCTTTTCTTATAAGTATAAATTGGTTACTCTCTAGGTAGGCAGACTGTACCAAAACCTCTCAATTTTTCAGAATTATGGCCTTAGAAACTTTGACATTGACGCGCGAAGAACGCATTTGGCTTGAAGCTTACCAGAAAGCTCTGGAAGCACAATTTGCGAATCTTATCAAAGATCTCATTATCTTTGGATCCAAAGCGCGTGGATCATCCGATGAGGACTCTGATCTGGATGTTCTCGTTGTCATCCACGAGGGAGATTGGAAAACGAAGAAGTCGGTTGCTGAACCCGGATACACGCTCGCGATTGGCACCGAAGTTGTGCCCTCACTTATCGTACTTACTGCTGAGGAATGGATATACCACCAGGACTATGAAGCCCCCTTCTGGCAAACCGTTACGCGGGATGGAATACCTGTTTTATGAACCAAGAAAACATTGTTTCAGAATTTAACGCGGCCTAAAATCCCTTCAGGCAGCTCAGATACTAATGAAAGAAGATCTCTACGAAGACGCTGTCTCACGAGGTTATTACGCTGTGATGCATGCAGCAAAAGCGGCTTTGTTCTATCACAACACCCTTGCAGAATCTCATGCTGCATTACGCCGGCTCTTTGGGAAAATACTGGTCAACCCCGGTCATATTGAAAAGGAGTGGGCACGCATTCTTTCACAAGAACAGGATCAACGGATTGTTGCGGATTACAGTATTCAGATACCCATTTCTAAAGAGGCCGCGGACGATTTAATAGAAAATGCAGAAAAATTTATAGCAAGAATAAGAACCTATTTGCAAGAATGTGGCGTAAAATTGCGTATGAAAAAATAAAAATAATAAGATCGCAGAAATGGAGGCATAAATGAACGTAAAAGAAGCCGTACGGACGGCGAACAAATACATAACCGAACTATTTGCCGACGAGGAAGTTCAGGACTTAGGACTTGAAGAGGTGGTATTCGACGAAACAGCAAATGCCTGGAAAATAACCATAGGGTTCTCTCGTCCATGGGAACGGAGGAGCCTGGCAGCCAACCTCGGGGGACAAGACTGGAAGAACCGTTCGTTCAAAGTCGTTGAAATCAATGACCACACCGGTGAAATCGTAGGTATGACCCATCGCTCTCTAACCACCTCAAATTGATCTAATGCGATTTAAAGTCGGTGGAATAACCACGCTCTCCTGGCTCTCATTTTGTCTATACCTTCATCTCGTTGATTTGGATTCATACCAAAATATTCCCATTTTGTCTCCTGCTGAATTTGTCAATCAATACACTATCCTCCCATAACTTACCCTCTCTAAAATCCCACCCACAACGCGCCCTATTTTGATTCCGTTTATCCCATCCCACGATTTTTTTATCATGTGTAGCGAAAGTCGCAACACCCATGTCTTATATTGTCACACAGGAGGTTTTATGGACCGCGACGAAACCCGCGCAGAACGACTCAAAATGCTGGAAAATTTGCTTTTTCAATCTTCCCGAGGGCTAACTGCTCGTGAAATTGCCGAACGCTTTGGGTATCACCGCACCACTGCTTATCGCGACTTGCGTTCTCTTGAGCGATCTGGCGTGCCGATTTGGGAAGAAAATCACCATTTTGGCGTTGTGAAAGACCGCTATATCACATCTGTACGCGTGAATCTGCACGAGTCCCTCGCACTGTATCTCTCGGCCCGATTGCTCGCAGCGCACAGCGACAAACACAATCCGCATGTCGTCTCTGCACTTGAAAAACTCGCCAGCGCACTTCCCGAATCAATCGGTCAACACATCGCCCGAACCGCCGAAGCCACGCACAAGCGCAGACCGCATCGCGAGTACATCCGCATTCTGGAGACCTTTACCCGCGCGTGGTCTGAACGCAAACAGGTGCGTTTGACGTATTACAATCCATACACCGATGAAACCACCAGGCGCGTCTTTGACCCATACTTCATCGAGCCGTCCCCTGTGGGATATGCCTGTTATGTGATCGGGTATGACCATTTGCGCCGCGACATCCGAGAGTTCAAAATCGAGCGCGTGCAACAGGTCAAAATTCTCGATTCGTCATATCAGATTAGGGACAATTTCGATCCCTACGATTATCTGACACAAGCATGGGGCGTCATGGGCGGCGATGAGCGCATCGTCGTCAAACTCCGCTTCTCGCCCAATGTGGCATACCGCGTGCGGGAATCGGATTGGCCCTGTGTCGATGCCATTGACAACCAGCCAGACGGTGGCTGCCTCATGACTTTAACCGTGAGCCACACGCTGGAGATGAAACCGTGGATCAGAGGCTGGGGCGCAGATTGCGAAGTGATAGAACCAGAGGAATTGCGACAGGTCATCGCAAAGGATATGATCGCGGCAGGAAGGATGTATGAAACGAAATCTATGTGAGATTCAGCCAACTTCGCAAAGATACAATCAATGTCGTTAGATCTTTCTGTGCGAGATGTCCCACTTTCTTGAGAATCAAGTTCTGATGAATGGTATATATGCCTCGTTTAACAGCAGACGCAACATTGAGTCCTGATTGCTTCCAATTCTCCAGCACAAACTCGCCCGGCAAAAGATTCGTTATTTGGCTGGTAAGAGGGACAATAAAGACATCTTGAGAAACATGTGGCGCACTCACAATAATAGCTGGACGCACTTTGAACACACGCAAATCAGAAAAGGGATATCGAACAAGTACAATATCATTCATCAAGTAATCGGGCATATACATCGTCCTTTTTATTATCCCAAATCTGTTTCAGGGTTTCCTGGCTGGCTTCTTGCCAAAAAATATTATCGTCGGGCAACATAGTGACCAATACCTTTTGCCCCTCAGGCAATGTAATGCTTTCTAACGTTTCGATTTTTCCGTCTTTCACAATACCCAAAGCAGTGCTAAGCATGAGTAACTCCTTAAAGGGGTGTGAGCAGGAGATCAAAAAAGTAGCGGCCAGGGACATTGTCCTGAGTCGGTTGACACCGGCCCATTCTGGTCGCCGAATAAGATATAGCCAACTTCGGAACGAAAAGCAACTTTTTTGGAAAGAAATTATCCTGGAATCAGACCTTTTAATAAGGACTTGAATGAGAGAAATCATATCCAGCGGATTTGCAGACTGAGGTCGCGTATAGTCGTATTGGTTATACCGCTTTTTCATCTGCAATTTTTAACCGCCTGGGTGTCAATTTAACGACCTTTCGCCCACTTTCTTGCTGGCGTTTTTTTGCTGCCGCAAACAGGGCACGCACATTATAGCCATGTGATGCCGCCAGTTGTTCGCGAATCGTTCGAACTTCCTTTATGATATGGTCGTGGTTCATCACTTACTCTCCTGACAGTTCCTCTGGGATGCAGAAAATAGAAAAGCCGCATCATAGGTGCAAGTTAATCTTGCATAGTGAACAAAATTTCACTACATTTAGCCGCTCAAAAATTCATTCAATTCGAAATTTTGACAAGATCAAATTTAAATCTGAGGAAATTATGCAACAGAGGACAGATAACCACAGGAAGTATTGGGGCAAAGCTGGATATGGGGCTGAGAAGATGACAGTACATATTTTGCCATACCATTGCTTAGACGTCGCTGCTGTGGGACAAATATTTTTAAAAAAAAATGAGCGAATAAGAACCACATTAGCATATCTGACGGACTTGGACGAAAATCACTTAGTTCAATACATGACCTTCTTTTTAGCACTACATGATGTTGGCAAATTCGCAGAAGGTTTCCAGAATTTGCGTCCTGATTTATTAAAAAAACTGCAAAATCGGGAAAGCAACAAGGGCTATAATCTACCTCATGACACACTGGGGTATATTCTCTGGAAAGATTGTATCCGAACATATTTCCAAAAAATAAATTTTCTGCCGAAAACCAGCACGTCTGGTCGTCGTGTTCGAGAGACGGGATACGACTATTGGATGCGTGCCATAGCCGGACATCACGGGCAACCTCCCAAAGAAGGGCAACAAATTTTATCAGATTATTTTGCTGATGAAGACATCATATCAACAAAAAGCTATATCCAGGCAGTTATTGATCTGTTGTTTGAAGACGTTATGACCTTACCAGAAATAGACCGCTCCAAGTTGCGAATGGCCTCTTGGTGGCTGGCTGGGGTTGCAGTTCTGTGTGACTGGATTGGGTCAAATGCTGATTTCTTTTCTTATTGTGATGTATCAATGCCGTTGGATGAATATTGGCAATTGGCATTGAAGCAGGCAGAGAAAGCAACGGATCTTACAGAATTGCTAATAGATACGCCTGTTCAAGAGCACAATTTGCAGGATTTGTTTGCGCCGGATATTAAAATTCCAACACCGTTGCAGTCAAAATGTGGAGAATTGACGATTGGCAAAGGGCCTTGCCTTTATATCCTCGAAGATGTAACAGGTGCAGGAAAAACTGAAGCGGCTGTGTTGTTAGCAAACCGGTTAATGGCACATCAAAAGGGGGCTGGCCTGTATATTGCCTTGCCAACAATGGCGACTGCAAACGCCATGTTTGAGCGTATGAAAGGTGATGATAAACAGCCAGTGTATCAACGCCTTTTTCCACAAAACACGCAACCTTCTATTGTTCTGGCACACAGCGCACGCAATCTTTCCCAATCTTTTCGTCAGGCAGTTGTACCTGAGTCCAAAAACCCTGAAGAAAATTATGGCGATGAGACAATACCTGCAAGTGTACATTGTAGTGCCTGGCTATCAGATAATCTCAAGAAAGCATTATTAGCTGCTGTTGGCGTCGGTACAATTGATCAGGCATTATTAGGCATCTTACCATGTTCCCCACGCAGGTGGGGATGAACCGGCTTCGATGTTCCAACCGCTGAAATCGTTGCATGTTCCCCACGCAGGTGGGGATGAACCAACCTCTATCCAGCCTGTTTTCATCCGACCTTCATGTTCCCCACGTATGTGGGGATGTACCATTTCAGTCCTTGTTTTATTGGAAGACCTCTGTATATTCCCCACATACGTGGGGATGGCCCGATCACGATGGAAATGATCGCGAATGACGAAATATGTCCCCCACTAATGCGGAAAGTGCATGTAGGCATACATCCCTCAAAACCTTTAGATAGAATCTATTCGCAACCAACCCGATAGGAGAACCACCATGTCCGCGGTTTATGTTGACGTAACAATCCGCAATCCCTCAGATCGACAACGTAGCTGGACCGACAAATTCCAGGTCGATACTGGCGCGTTCGACTCGCTCGTGCCGAGGGTGCGCCTTGAAGAGATTGGACTTGAACCGAGGGGTAGTCGCGATTGCGTACTTGCAGACGGAAATCCTGTGGCCATGGATATAACCATCGCCGAGATCGAATTCGAGGGAGAAATCGTCGGTGGGACTATTGTGTACGGAGAAGAAGGAGCGGAACCATTGCTCGGCGTTACCGCTTTAGAATCCGGTGGATTTGAGGTTGACCCTCGGAATGAAAAACTGAAACGGTTACCAGCCGTTCTGCTGAAGGCTTCTCAGGGCTTTGTTCGCGGCGATTGAAGGAAACGGATAACATGAACGACAACAAAGATGGCTTCGTGGGCGGTTTTATCAAAGGCTTTTGCGTCGTTTTTTTTGGCGGATTGATAGTGCTCGGCATAGTCATCGTCATCGTGCTGGCTCTTTAAAAAAAATTTATTTTATCTCCACCGCCACCTCTGGCGCATTTGCCGTACCGGTAATTTTTACTCGTATGGGAATGGTCCCGCGTCCCAAACGAAACCCGGCAAATTGGATCGGCATATCCACATCCAGCACATAATCCAACTGCCCACCCAAAGTCTTACCATTCAACGTACAAGCTATATCTGAAGCAGTGAACTTTGTCCCATCGAGAATCACCTCATCGCCCTGCACCTGAAAAACCACCGTCACATCTTTGAGCGGGACCTCATCGGCATTTATCAAACCCCATTGCGCCATCGGGTGCAACAACCGCTGTAAAAAATTCCACTTCACAATGCGCCCCTCGGCCATACTTGCAGTACCGCTCACACTTGCCCCTGAAACCTGAGCCATTATATCAACCGCGCCGTAAAGCGGAATATCCCAGCCAATCGAATGCACGACCTGTTCTGCCTGGGCATTCGCAAGCGACACAGAACCATCCCACGCGCCATTATCCCACACCAGATCACCCGTGAGCGTACCTTCGTACACCTGCCCTTTTATCTGTGAGAGATATAAACGCCCATTTTGGGGGTACAAATCCATCTCCAAACGGCGGAACACAAACTCAACGCGCCCCTGTCTCCCAGGCGAAACAACTGCATCTTCCAGCACCAACTCACCCCACCACCTATCACCCAAAAACCACGCACTCGGCGACACATGCACCTGTGCCTGCTCCGCGACCAACAAAGGGTTAGAACCATCCCCATTTCCCACCCACAAACCCGAAATCACCACACCATCAGACAGCCCCCACTCTATACCGTCAAACATCACCTCTCTGCCCAAAGCCGGCGACAAACGCGGCTGCACAATCGCCTTTAACCGCTGCGGCGTCACATACCAGTACGCACTGGCGGCCACAACAATCAGAACCGCCGCAAAAATCGGAAAAAACCACTTGAGAAAACGAACCATAGGAAGTATGAAGTAGGAAGTGTGAAATTCGCAAAGGCTACTAACGGCCTTTACCTCCGCCGATACGGGCGCGGATTTGCTCGAACCGCGCGGATGTCTTTTTAAGGCCCGCAGTATTCGGAAGTTTGGCAATTTCAGATCGAACAAAATCGATGCGCGACTGCGTTGGAGGATGGGTCGAAAACAACACTTCCACACCCTTTGGATCTCTTTTTTTTAACTTCAACAGCGTCTCAAAAAAACGCGCTATGCCCTCGGGATCAACCCTCGCATTCACCATGCAATGTACCGCGAACTTATCGGATTCGCGCTCTGCTTCTCGTCCGTAGCTCAGCACGCCCAATCCCCCACCAAAACCTGCCAATTGGGCGATGATTTTTCGCCTCATAGATGGATCCCCATCACCGGAGATAATATCCACGAACACGGCAACACCATACTGCTGTGAAATTTTCTTAGCCCCGTGATGCATCTCCACATGCCCAATCTCGTGCCCGATCACGCCAGCCAATTCCGACTCGGTCTCAGCCGCTTTAATCAACCCGAGATTCACGTACACAAATCCCCCTGGCAGAGCAAATGCATTCACCTCGGGTGCATCGACCACCTTAAAATAATATCGAAACTGTGACCGTGCCGACACCCGCACCAGAGCCTGACCCATGCTATCTACATAAGCGCGCACCAGCGGATCCCTGTACAATCGCACGGACCGCTCCACCTCTCGGGAGGCTTGCCTGCCAAGCTCCACCTCTTGCTCGGGCGTCAACAAATTCAGTCGATTTATCACCGCGCATGACATCGTCAAGGCAATGATCAATATCAGGGGTATTTTTTTCATAGATCAAATTCCAATACATCCCGTACAATTCTGACGCCCAGACCAATCGGCAGCACCCGCCGCGCCTTGCCGTGTCCATAAGGCAAGCCACAAAAAACCGGACAGGACACCCGTGCGGCAAAATCATCAATCACATCCTCGACACGGCCCTCTGTCTCGCGCTCGGGTTCGCAATCCACAAACTCGCCAAACACCACACCTGCGACGCGATCAAACACCCCGGCCATCGCCAACTGATTCAGCATCCGATCCACGCGATACGGCGGCTCATTCACATCCTCCAGCACCAGCACAGCACCGTCCAGTACTGGCAAAAACTGCGTACCCACCAGCGACACCACCAGCGATAAACACCCCCCAATGAATGGACCATTCACCTCGCCATCGCGCAGAGGCGTTAAACCAACGCCCTCAAACCGATGCGAACACACCGCTTCCCATAATGCCTGCTCAGTCTCCTGGTCAACACCTTCTGCTGTCGCATCCGAACAGAGCAAAAACCCGGAAAACGTCACCAATCCCGTTCGCGCAAAAATCGCCAACTGCAACGCCGTCGTATCGCTCAACCCCACCAGCACCTTTGGATTTTGGGCAATAGACGTCCAATCCAAAAACTCTAAAATGCGGGCTGCCCCATACCCGCCGCGCGCGACAAAAATCCCCTTCACATCCCCATCGGCAAACATCGCATTCACATCATCTGCACGCGCCCGATCCGCCCCCGCCAAATACCGCTCCTGAGCGTAAAGCGCCGCCCCCTCGCGCACATCAAACTCTTTCGCACGCAAAAACGCCAGCCCGGGGGCCAACCGCTCGCGCTCAAAAGACCCGGACGGCGCAATCACCCCCACCGTATCGCCCGGTTGCAATTCAGGAGGCAAACTCATCGCACCCTGCTCTCAATCTGTGACAATATATCTCTTGCAAAATCCGTCAGCGAATCATCCCGCGCACCCATCACCACAACCCGATCGCCATTCCGGGCCTCCTCCGCCAAACGCACAACAATATCCTCGCGCCTTTCAATATACTCAGCCCGCCGCCCAGCACGCGCAATCTGGGCAATCAAGTCTCCCGACGAAATATCCTTTTGCGCTGTCCCGCCGGCATAAAAAATCTCCGACATAATCACCAGATCATCCGCATCCATCCCATTGACAAATGCCGAAATCAGCCCATCCATCAAAAACCGCGTTGGCCCAAACCCGTGAGGTTGAAACACCGACAGCACGCGCCCGGGCTGCGCCTTTAGCGTAGCCAAACTCGCGGCAATTTTATC
Source organism: Gemmatimonadota bacterium (assembly GCA_026706845.1). Classification (NCBI taxonomy): domain Bacteria; kingdom Pseudomonadati; phylum Gemmatimonadota; species Gemmatimonadota bacterium. The sequence continues at coordinate 14,857 of JAPOXY010000036.1, read as the reverse complement.
CGGATTATGTGCAAAATCATCGATCACCGTCACCCCTCGCGCCCTGCCCACCACCTCCAGCCGTCTGCCAATCCCCTGAAAATCACCCAATGCTTCTGCCCCATCCTGTACGCTTATCCCAAGCACCCCACACGCGGCAATAGCCGCCACCGCATTGGCGACATTATGCCGTCCAGGCACGCGCAACCGACAAGCCTGCCCATTGACAATGCACCGCACACCATCGGGCAATAACGCGACACCGGTAGCTTTCACATCTGCCCCCTCGCAATCCACCCCAAAAGTCACTCGCCGCTTTACGCCCTGCGTCAAAGCCATCGACCGCTCACACAAACGATTCACCACCACCGCATCTCTTGCCCGCGCGCAAAACGCCCCAAAAAGCGACTCCAACTCCGCCATCGGCTTGTGATCCAGCGAAATATTCGTCAACACCGACACCGTCGGCTCGTAAAGCGCAATCGTGCCATCGCTCTCATCTGCCTCAATCACGACCAACTCGGCATCCCCGCACAGTGCATTGCCCAATCGCGGTGGCTGAACAGCATCGCGCATCATCCCCCCATTGATCACCGTGGGATCGCGCCCGGTCCTGCTCAAAATATGACCAATCATCCCCGTCACCGTCGATTTCCCACTCGTACCCCCCACGGCAATCCCCGTTCCCCGATGGAACAAGTCCGCCAACACCTCTGCCCGCTTGCGAATAGCAATACCGCGATCCAGCCCCGCCTGTACATCTAAAATCGTCGGCTCGACTGCACTCGACACCACCAGCACATCCACATCTGCATCCACGCCCGACCCATCCTGCGGAAACAACACCACCCCAAGCGCCTGCAACCGCGCGTACAAATCCGCATTCTGCCCCTGGTCATAGCTGCGATCCGACCCGCGCACCGCATGGCCTTGATGCAACAACACCTGTGCAATGGCACTCATGCCACTGCCACCAATACCGCAAAAGAAAAAAGTTTGTTTTTTCATTACAATCGCCAATGCTGTAGAAGTTGCGTAAAATCAGTATAAAATTAAGTCCTTATACCCATTTTGACAACCACCCCGGCAGCATCAGGCGGCGGCATCTCTACGTTGCGCTTTTCACCTCGCACATTTTCCCGTATATTCTGACGATCATAGACAACAAAAGGAGCCTGCCCCAACGACGGGCGGGCACGGGGGCACCGCCCCTACACAGAAGGAATTCCCATGGAAGGCATGTATCGCTTTGTCCTCACCGATGTCGAACGCGCACTCTGGACAGAATCGTGGACCATCGATGAATCCACCCTGCCACTTGGCACAAAACATACCTGGCGCGTGCAAAAAACCGCCCTCAAAGGCGGCGTACAAGACGGGGTTGACCTCATAGAACTCGACAACGGGGCACTCTCCGTATTCATCGTCCCAACGCGCGGCATGGGAATATGGAAAGGCACTTATCGCGGCATATTCCTCGGCTGGGAATCGCCCGTGCGCGACCTCGTCAACCCGGCCTTCATCGAACTCAACGACCGGGGCGGCCTGGGATGGCTCAAAGGCTTTAACGAATGGATCGTGCGCTGTGGCATCGACAGCAATGGCGCCCCCGGCAACGACATCGTAATCGACAACAACGGCAACGAAGCCGAAGTCTTTGTTCCCCTGCACGGCAAAATCGCCAACATACCCGCGCGCTATGTCGAAATACAAATCGACCTGACACCACCCCATCGCATCACCGTATTGGGCATCGTCGATGAAACCATGATGTTTGGTCCCGCGCTGCGCCTCACCACAGCCATATCGACCGAACTCGGCAGCAACAACTTCACCATAGCCGATCAAGTGACCAACCTCAACGACAAACCCGCTGAAATGGAACTGCTCTACCACTGCAACTACGGCGCACCCATCCTCGAAGAAGGCGCATCTATCGTAACACCGCACAAAACCGTCTCCCCACGCGACCCACGCGCAGAGGAAGGCTTCGGCACCTTTGACCAATGCCTCGGTCCCACCCCGGGTTATATCGAACAATGTTATTTTTACGAACTCGCTGGCAACAGCGAAGACAACACATCTGTCCTGCTCAAAAACGCCGAAGGCAACATAGGGTCTTCGCTCCACTATTCACTCAAACAAATGCCGTACTTCACCCTCTGGAAAAACACCGCAGCAACGCGAGACGGATATGTCGTAGGCCTCGAACCCGCCACCAACTATCCCAACGCCAAAAGCTTTGAACGCGATGCTGGGCGCGTCATCACACTCAACGGTGGCGAAACCCGGCACTGCGACCTCACCATTGCCGTTCACGACACCAAAAGTAGCGTACAGGCTGCAGAGCGTGAAATCGAACAAATGAAGTAAAAACAGGACTTTCCCATGCCCAGAACCCTTGGCAAAATGCGCGAACAGGCTATAGGCAAAGTGCGGCGCTTCTTACTGCTGCGATTTCGCAAAGCCTACGTCGCGCAACAAGAAAAAAACCGACAGGGCGAATGCAACCAGTGTGGCAACTGCTGCGAACTCCTGTTCAAATGCCCATTTCTCATCAAAAATGACACTGGGGACACCCTGTGCAGCATCTACGAAAACCGTCCACAACAATGCGCGGCATTTCCAATTGACACGCGGTGTTTATCCGAAGTTGACTTCGACTGCACTTACACCTTTGGCACAGAGCCTTCCATCCTGCAAATAGACAAAGTAAAAACTGAAACATAAGAGACCTGACCTCCGATGGGCGGGCACAGGGGCACCGCCCCTACAACGGAACCGAAAACCGCCTTCTCGCGTTAAAAAAACCATGCGCCATTTCTACCTCTTACTCCTGATAATCTCTGCGCCCAGCCTGGCGCAATTGCAAGACCCGCCCGCTGCATTCACCATAGCGCGTCTCAAATACGACGGCGGCGGTGATTGGTACAATGGCCCAACAGAAATCCCCAACCTGCTCGCATTTATCAGACAGCACACGCCCATACGCACCGCCGAGCAAGAAGCTCAGGTCGCGCTCACCGACGAACACCTCTTTGCCTATCCCGTGCTATTTCTCACAGGCCACGGCAATATCCGATTCTCCGAAGAAGAACTGCGGCGCTTGCGCCTCTATCTCGAACGCGGCGGCTTTCTCTTCGCCAACGACGACTACGGCCTGGACGAATCCTTTCGCCGGGAAATCAAACGCGCATTCCCCGACAAAAAACTCGTCCCATTACCCCCGTCTTTTGGCCTCTTCAAAACGCCGTTTCAATTTCCAAATGGCTTGCCAAAAATCCACGAACACGACGGCGACCCACCTCAAGCTCTGGGTCTATTTCACGAAGACCGCCTGATCGTCTTTTACAACACAAGTAGCGACATCGCCGATGGATGGGATGACCCCGACGTACACAACGACCCGCCCGAAAAAAGACAAGAAGCCCTCAAAATGGGCACCAATGTCATTGTATGGGCGCTAACGCACTGACTACTGTTCCATGACCTCACACTCTGCACATCAAAAACTCACCCACCGCCTCACGAGATTGCGCACACTGCTGGCGGCGAATCGGGCACTGACAGGCGTGGGACTCGCACTGATATTTATCCTCAGCGCTGGAATTGCCCTCGTCATCCTCGAATCGATATTCTACCTGCGCCCAATCCTAAAAATTATTTTAGAGAGTTTGTGCGCCCTGTGCCTCTTATACTTGCTCGCCCGCTTCTGCGTCCTGCCATTTATCAGACCACCCAGCCTCGACCAGATCGCACTGCGCGTGGAACAACACTTTGGAGGCCTCCAGCAACATCTGATCAACGCCCTCCAATTGTGGCGACAAAGAGACCGCGAAGAACACGCCACCGCACTCGTCGATGCCGCAGTCATCCAGGCAGAACGCGCCACACAGCATCTTCCGTATGAAACACTCATCAATCGCAAGCCACCCATCCGCGCTGCCACGGCGGTTGTCGTGCTCGCCCTCATCGCGCTCTTGCTCCACGCGGGATGGCCCACGGCCTTATCTGGCGCAGCCCAACGCCTCGCAAACCCCCAAACCCCATACACCCGCCCGCCAGACACGTACATAATTTTGCAACCGGGCAATATCGAAATCATCGGTGGGGAGCCTCTTACACTCACCGCACAATTTGCGGGCATTGTTCCGCGCACTGCGCGTCTGTATGTGCGCGAAAAAGGCGTACAAACGTGGGCGTCTTTTGTCTTGCCAGTCAAACAAACGGACGCGTCTCACCACTTTCCCAATGTCACGCGATCTTTTGATTACCGCCTGTCTGCCCACGACGCGCAAACCCCCACCTACACCGCAACCGTACACCCGCGACCCATTGTCACGCGCATCTCGCACCGCGACCGATTTCCGCCACACACAGCCCTGCCCGACCGCATCGATCAACAGGGCGGCGACATAATTGTACCAATCGGCACAGAAATCTCATTGACCATTGAAGCCAACAAACCCCTTGAATCGGCCTCGCTCGTATTTGACGACGCAACCGAATTACCCGCCTCAGTATCTTCATCGCTTGCACAGGCGACCCTGACAGTGAAAAAAGACGGGCGCTATCGCATACACTTGCGCGATCCCCAGATGATCGCCAACAAAGATCCCGTAACATATCGCATTGTCGCGCTACCCGACCAACCGCCCGATGTGCGCCTGTTGCGTCCGGGACAAGATATCGACCTCACAGAATCAATGCGCGTCTCCCTCGTTGCCGAAGCCTTTGACGACTATGGCGTCTCGCGCCTGCAACTCAGATATCAGAAAGACGACAACACAGACCACATCCTTCCAATTATCACAACGCCCGGTCGCGAAATTGAGACATCTTATCACTGGGACATGTCCTACCTCGACTTGCTACCTGGCGATCAAATCACCTACAGAATTCGCGCTTACGACAACAATCCCAACCCCTCTTATGGGGAAACAGCCACCTTTACAATTCGCATGCCCAGCCTGTTTGAAATCCATCGAGAAGCGGACCAAACACAGCGCGAAAGCATCGACGAGATCGAAGCCGTACAACAACGCGGCCGCGAACTCGACGCGCGCCTCAAAGAACTCGCCCGCGATATGCTCTCCAAAGACAAACTCGATTGGCAGGAAAAACGCGAACTCGAAAAAGCACGCCAAACACAGGAACAACTCGCCGAACAAATTGAATCCACAGCCGAACAACTCGAACGCGCACTTGACCGCCTGCAAGAAAGCGGATTGCTCGAAGACGACACCTTGCAAAAACTCGAAGAACTACAAACATTGCTCTCGCAAATTCGCACGCCAGAACTCGATGATGTCATGAAAAAATTGGACGAAGCCATCAAAAATGCCGATGCAAACATGGTGCGCGAAGCCCTCGAACAATTTCAGATGGCGCGCGAAAAATTCCGCGAAAGCATCGACCGCACCCTCGCCCTTCTGCGGCGCGTGCAACAACAACAAACGCTCGACGCCCTCAACCAAAAACTCGAAGAACTCGCCCACGCTCAGGACCAGATCACGCAAAATATCGAACGCGAGTCTGCCGAAGACCTCATCCGCCGCCAGGCGCGAATCGCCCGAGACACCGAACAACTGCGCACAGAACTTCAACAGGCATCGCAAAAAATGGACAGCCCCACTGACGGCGAACTCGACCAAATCGCCAATGCAATACAAAACAAACAACTCACCCCCCGCATGGATCAAGTGCGACAGGACCTCGCCCGGGGACAACGACAAAGCGCGGGACAAAACAGCGATTCTCTCGCCCGGGACTTGCAAAACCTGAGCCAGAACCTGGCTCAGACCCGCCAGGGATTTATCCAGCGACAAAAAGATGAGATCGCCAGAGAACTCAACCGCGTATTGCACGATTTGCTCACCTTATCCCGGGCGCAGGAACGCACGGCACAGCGCGCCAATGAGGCGGGAAACCGCGACGACACTGCTCCCCTCGCCCTGGACCAGGCGCGTGCGATAACCGGGGCATCGCGTATGGCGCAACGCCTGATGGACGCCTCGCAAAAAACCTTTTTCATGCCCCCCCGCGCTCAGGCATCCCTCGGTCATGCCTTAAACAAAATGGAAGCCGCTGCCGAACAACTCAACGCGAGCAATGCCAATCAGGCTGCCCAACTCGCCCGCGAAGCCATGGGAGAAATCAATCGCTCAGCCATGATGGTACAACACGCACTGGGGCAACTCGCATCGTCAGAATCGGGCACGGGCTTTGAAGAAATGATGGCAAAAATGGCCCAACTCGCCCAGCAACAGGGATCACTCAACGCCCAAACCGAAAATCTATTTGGGCAACCCGGGCAAAGCGGCCAACCCTCGTGGCAAAAACTCGCAGCCCGACAGCGCGCCATCCGGGACGCCCTCAATGCCCTGCGCGGCGAATTGGCGCGGCAACAGCGCGAAATGCTCGGCGACCTGGGTAAAATCGCCAGCGACATGCAGGAAACCGCGCGCGACATGCGACAGCGCCGGGTCGCCCCCCAAACCCTCATGCGACAGCGACAGATCCTCTCTCGCCTGCTCGATGCCCAACAGGCAATGAGATCGCGCGGAAAAAGCAAAAAACGACAGGCGCGCACGGGCGTAAATCTGACCTATCGCGGACCGGGATCTCTCCCCGCAGATTTGGGAGAAGCCGACAACCCACTGCGCCATTTGATGCGCGACGCCCTCAAAGAAGGGTATTCACCCGAATACCAGGCCCTTATCCGGCGGTATTTTGAAAACTTAATTGAAGATGCGAAAAAGACAACGGACGAATAAAATTTGGTTTTTTCGAGGTAGTTGCTATATCGCCATCCTCCTCTTACTCGCGGGAACGGCAATCGCATCTGCCGAGCAGATCAATGCCGCGCTACGGCGCGCAATAGCCCTTGAAGCAAAAAAGGACTTCACGAGCGCGATCCACATCTACCGCGGGCTTTACATCCAGCATCCCCATCGCGCCGACCTTCTCATGCGCCTCGAATCCGCACTTTCGCGGGCGGGCAGATATGACGAAGTCGCCGTGCTGTTTCGCCAACGCCTCTTATCTGTTCCAAACGATAACAACGCGCGCCTTCGTCTGGGCATTGCCCTCTTTGAACTGGGCCAAATAGATTCCGCCGCCGCATCCTGGGAACTCCTGCTCCAGAAAGCGACCAGCACACACCCCTTTGCCATCATTGCCGACCGCTATCGCAAACGCAACCTCGACAAACGCGCCGAACAGACCTATCGCCGCGCGAGAATCGCACTCCAGGACACAACGCTGTTTGCCCGCGAACTCGCCGAAGTCGCCGAACGCCGCGCCCATTATCCCAATGCCGTGCGCGAATATCTGATCTGGATTCGACAAAACCCGCAGTATCGCGCACACGTTGAAGCACGCCTGCGCGACTTTGCCCAAAACGGCGACCAGCACGCCGAGATCTTTGACCTGCTCTCATCGCCCAAAGACCAAACCGATCTCAGCCTGCTCATCGAATACGCCCTGCCCGCTGGGTTTGTCGCGCAAACACTCGACCTTTTGCTCTCGCCCAATGCGCCCACAGACAATAACTGGAATTATCTGTTCCGCATTGCGCACTACGCCCTCGACAATGAAAATCCCCCAATCGCTATTGCCGCTTATCGGGCAATATGTGACCGCGCAGACCGTCCCCACCATCTCGCGCGCGCGCAATTGGGCCTGGGCAAAGCATATCAGCTTGCAAACCGCCCCGCCGAGGCACAAACCCACTACAGCGACCTCATCGCCCGCCACCCCAACCGCGCAGAGGCCGACGAAGCCCGTTTTCTCGTGGGCATCATCTTGCGCGACCACCACAATGACGCTGCAGGTGCCCAGCAGGCATTTCAAAACCTGATCCAGACCCATCGACGCAGCACCTGGCGATACAAAGCGCTATTTGCCCTCGCCGAAGGCCATCTACAGGCGAACGGCACAGATAAGACGCGGAATATCTACCACCAGATCATCGCCGAAAGAGCGACCGCCTCCGAAGCGACCGAAGCCCGCTTTCGCCTCGCCGAATTGCATTTTCTATCGGGCCAGATCGACCAGGCTCAAACCCTGCTCGACGCCGTGCTCAAAACAGATGTCAACCGCGACATCATCAACGACACCATCGCCCTATCCGCGCTATTACAAGAAGGTCAGCGCGCAGACGCAACCCTGCTCAACGCGTATGCCGGTGCCTGCCTCAAGCTGCGTCAAAAAGATCAAAACGGAGCATTGCACGCTTTTGAAACACTCCATCGCGCCCATCCGCAATCCTTTCTCGCGGATCGCTTGCTCGACCATCAGGCAAAAATATACGCCGACCAAAAACGCTACCCACAAGCCCTTCAGACCTATCGCAAACTCATCGCCACGCAACCCGAAAGCCCGCTTTCCCCCGCCGCATACATCGCACAGGGCGCGATCTACGACAAATACCTCGGACAATATTACGACGCGCAAAAAGTCTATGAAACCCTGCTCGTCAACTATCCCACAAGCCTCGAAGCCGACATAGCACGCGAGCGATTGCGAAACCTCCGACAAAAAATCGAAACCCTCGAAAAAACAAAGGAAGCGGGATGATATTACAACAAAAAAATGCAAGACACACATACTTCACACTTCTCATCCTGCTCCTCATCCTCGCAACATCCTCTCCCTGCACAGCGGCGATTGGTGGTGGAAGTGCGAACATCGGCAAAATACTCATCCCCATGGACGTATCGCAAACAGATCACCTCAAAGCCTACGGCATTGCGTATTGGGCATTGCAACAGGGCCATCCCGTCGAATGGTTGCTCAACTACCGCGGCGGATCCTTCCTCATCGACCACCACGAAACCATCGCGCGCGAAGCCCGCATCCGCGCCGTCTCCTTTCAGGCCATCTCAGCCGCGCAGGCCACGCGCATCTACGCCGACATTGAATCCGGCAACATGAACCGCATGCGCCTTGAAAAAGCTCCTCGTATCGCCGTCTATACCCCCCCGAACAAACAGCCCTGGGACGACGCCGTCACACTGGCCCTCACGTACGCGGAAATCCCCTACACCACATTGTGGGACGAAGAAGTCCTCAGCGGCAAACTCGAAAACTTCGACTGGCTGCACCTGCATCACGAAGACTTCACAGGACAATACGGCAAATTTTATCGCAGCCACGGCCACACCCTCTGGTACCGACAACAACAGGCCGGATTCAAAGCTCTCGCTGGCAAATTGGGATTCGCCAAAGTAGCCCATCTCAAAGGCGCGGTTGCACAGGCCATTTACAACTACGTCGCGCAGGGCGGATTTCTCTTTGCCATGTGCTCTGCCACCGATACCTTTGACATTGCCCTTGCAGCGCGCGGAATCGACATCGTCGATAGCGTTTACGACGGCGACCCCGCAGATCCACAGGCGCGTCAAAAACTCGATTTCTCGCGCACAGCAGCCTTTGAAAACTTCAACCTCGTTATGGACCCCCTCGAATACGAACACGCCGACATCGACCTGTCGCCCATTGAGATGAGCCAGGTCAAAAATGCCGATATCGACGCCTTTTCACTATTTGAATTCTCGGCAAAATACGATCCCGTACCCACCATGCTCACGCAAAACCACACGCCCATCGTCCCCGGCTTTTTGGGCCAGACCACGGCCTTTCGCAAAAACCGCATCAAAAAATCCGTCACCATCATGGGCGACATACCCGGCACAGACCACGTCAAATACATCCACGGCAACATCGGCAAAGGCACGTTCACATTTTATGCGGGACACGACCCGGAAGACTATCAACACTTTGTCAACGACCCGCCCACGCAACTCGCACTGCACAAAAATTCGCCGGGCTATCGCCTCATACTCAACAATATTCTCTTCCCGGCGGCGAAAAAGGAAAAACGCAAAACATAGGAAAGGAAACAAAATGCCCGAAGCATCACCTCGTGAAGAACTCCAGGCAGTTGAACAATTAAAAACCGCGTATGACCAGATCGTCGCCGAAATTGGCAAAGTGATTATTGGCCAGCGAGAAATCGTCGATCAGCTCCTCATTGCCCTCCTCTGCGGGGGCCATTGTTTGCTCGTCGGCGTACCCGGCCTTGCCAAAACACTCCTCATCAGCACCCTCGCACGCGCCCTTGACCTGTCTTTCAGCCGCATCCAATTTACCCCCGACCTCATGCCTTCGGACATCACGGGCACAGAACTCCTCGAAGAAGACCAGACCACCGGACACAAAGCATTTCGCTTTGTCAAAGGTCCCTTATTTGCCAACATCATCCTGGCTGATGAAATCAACCGCACCCCGCCCAAAACTCAGGCCGCCTTATTGCAGGCCATGCAAGAACACGAAGTCACCGCCGGGGGGGGAACCTTTCGCCTCGAAGAACCCTTCTTTGTCTTAGCCACACAAAATCCCATCGAACAAGAAGGCACCTATCCCCTGCCCGAGGCCCAACTCGACCGCTTCATATTTAACCTGTGGATCGATTATCCCACCCAGGAAGAAGAACGCGCCATTGTCAAAGCCACCACAGGTGCCCAAACCCACGACGTGCAGCCCGTAATCAACGCCGAACAAATTCGCGACCTCCAGCAACTCATCCGCAAAGTTCCAGTAGCCGATCACATCGTAGATCACGCGGTAGATCTCGTCCGCAAAACCCGCCCTCAAAATGCTGACACATCCATCGGCCACATGCTCAGATGGGGCGCAGGACCACGCGCCTCCCAATGCCTCATCCTCGGTGCCAAAGCGCGCGCCGTACTCAGCGGACGCTACGCACCGTCTATAGACGACGTATCTTTTGTCGCCAAACCCGTCTTGCGCCATCGCCTCGTCACGAATTTCAACGCCGAAGCCGAAGGCATCACCCCGGTCGATCTCATTGATCAATTGTTAAAAGAATAGCTTTCACCTGGAGATTACCCGTGAACCTAAAAGGCCAGCGCGTCACAGTAATGGGATTGGGATTATTTGGCGGGGGCGTGGGAGCAGTGCGTTTTCTGGTACGCGAAGGCGCGGTGGTGACAGTAACGGACTTGCGCCCTGAAAAAGACCTGCGCGCTTCGGTACGCGCCCTGAATGGATTACCCATCGCCTTTAAGCTGGAGGGGCACGAAGAAACAGATTTTCGGAACGCAGATTTAATTGTCGCCAATCCCGCGGTACCCCGGTCATCGCGATACTTGAAAATCGCAGAATCTGCGGACGTGCCCATCACATCGGAAATCTGCCTATTTGTCGAACGCTGTCCCGCGCCCATAATCGGCATAACGGGCAGCAGTGGCAAAACCACGACAACCTCGCTCATAGGAGAAATGCTCAAGCAAAAAGATAAACGCACGCGAATCGGCGGCAATATCGGAGGATCCCTGCTGGACGAATTGGATCTGCTACACGCCGATGTACCTATCGTACTGGAATTATCGAGCTTTCAACTCGACCGATTGGGCGATTTATCGTGGAGTCCTCACATCGCTGTCACAACCAACTTTGCGCCAAATCACATCGACATTCACGGATCTCTACAAGCGTATCGACAAGCCAAGCAACAAATCGTCAGGCACCAGACAAAAAGCGATTGGACAAGTGTCAACGGAGAATATGCCGAAATGTCTCGTTGGGCGGGTGCAGGGCAGCGGGTGGTATTTGCCGTTGAAGGCGAAGGAGATGTATTTGTCCGCGGGGGAAAAATTCAACATACAATCAATGGCGAGAAGCGAACCGTCTGTTCTGTAGATACCATATCCTTGCGCGGTCGGCACAACCTCGCCAACGCACTGGCAGCCACGGGAGCAGCGGTCATAAGCGGCGTATCTGAAGAAAAGATCGCCGAAGTATTGCAGACATTTCAGGGGGTACCGCACAGACTGGAGCCGGTAGCAGAAGTCAACGGCGCACTCTATGTGAACGATTCAATAGCCACGAGTCCCGACCGCACGCAAACAGCACTCCTATCATTTGACAAACCAATCGTGCTGATCGCCGGCGGCTACGATAAGGGCATTGCATTTGACGATCTGGGAGAGGCAATAGCAGAAAAGGTCGCACATCTAATAGTGATGGGCGAAACCGGGGAAGCAATTGCGGCAACGGCAAAAGGGAAAACCAATATTCACCGCGTAAAAAATTTGGAAGAAGCGATGGATTGCGCGACAAGCCTCGCACAATCTGGCGATGTGGTATTGCTATCGCCAGCATCGGCGAGTTACGACCAGTTTCGCAATTTTGAAGAGCGCGGTGAGCGGTTTCGAAAATGCGTGGAAAAATTGAGAAATTAGCGTTTCAGTTCAGGTATCATCGGCATAGGGCATCAATTTTCGCCCTCGCGTGGGATGGCGCAATTTTCGAAGTGCTTTTTCTTTTATTTGACGAATCCGTTCGCGCGTCAGGCGAAATTTCTTACCAATTTCTTCGAGCGTCATCTCCGCACCGCCGCCCAATCCAAAATAGAGTCGGATCACTTTTTGCTCGCGCTCATCAAGGGTGCTCAAAGCACTTGAGATTTCAGCTTTGAGGGTATTTCTCAATGCCATTGCGTCGGGTGACTCTTGAGAATTGTCGGGCATCATCTCAAGAAGGCTATTTTCCCCATCGCCAAGAGACGTATCGAGAGACAAGGTGCGCTGTCCGCTGGTGAGAATATCCATAACCTGCTCTACCGGAATATCCAATTCTTCGGCAATTTCTTCTTCCGCAGTGCGCGTCGAAGTCTCTTGCTGCCGGCTACTTCTACAGCGAGATATGCGTCTGAGCAATTCCACGCGATTGAGCGGAAGGCGCACGACCCTGGCGTGTTCCGCCAGGGTTTGTAAAATAGATTGGCGAATCCACCAAACAGCATAAGAGATAAACTTAAAACCCCTCGTCTCGTCAAAGCGCTCTGCCGCTGTGATCAAACCGACGTTTCCCGCGCTAATGAGATCCACGAGCGGTACGCCCTGATTTTGATATTCGTAGGCAACTGTAATCACAAAGCGCAGATTGGCTTCAATGAGTTTTGCCCGCGCTTCCTGATCGCCTTTGCGAATGCGAACAGCGAGCGCAACTTCCTCTTCGGAAGATAGAGGTTGAGACGAAGCCACATCTTCGAGATAGTGATGCAATGCATCTTTGGAAACACTTTTAGTCGATGTAGTCAAAATAATCACCTCATAAAAGAGAAAGTGAAGAGTTTGTTAAGTTTCGTTTATCAAACGCTCTGATATATAGCCATTCTACCGCAAGAGTCAAGTAAAAAACACACAGCCTACCACATCTCAATCTCGCTGGTCGCGACGGTTTTGCAGTCGGTCGAAAATGTAAATATCGCTCTGACGCGCTTATGCGCCAACACATAGGGATACCAATAGGTAGCATCATCCCACATGGTATCAAAGGGCAGGTGATCGATATCAAACCACACGGGGCGTATTTCCCCTGTTTCCGTCGGCTCGCCCTGCCACCTGCGCCCAATAAAAATACGGGTCGTGAGATTCCATTTGGGACGGGCGGGAAAATAAAACGTCACATGCCCGGCATCCACAAGGTCATGAGGTGACATCACAACGCCTGTTTCTTCACGCATTTCGCGCACAGCGGCTGCACGCACCGTTTCACCGGGTTCAATTTTCCCGCCAATACCCGTATATTTCCCCGCACCAAACCCGCGTTTTTTATAACCGAGCAAAACACGGGTTATGGGATCACCCCTCACGAGCAGTATCAGCGTGGTGTGATTTTCGATACACATGCGATTATGGGATCAACAGCACTTTCCCCGTAGTCAGCCGACCTTCGAGGCGATTATGTGCTTCGGCCGCATTCTCAAGAGGATGCGCTTCGCCAATACGCACATCCAGGCTGCCGTCTTGAACCCAACCCATAACCTCGCGGGTACGCTGGAGATATTCTTCGCGGGTCTGCGTGTAGCTATTGAGCGTCGGGCGCGTGAGATAAATAGACCCTTTTTGCGACAGAAGCAGAGGATCAATCGGCGGAACCGGCCCACTGGCATTGCCAAAAAAGACCATATAACCGCGCGGTTTGAGGCAATTGATGCTTTTCTCCCAGGTGGCTTTGGCAACAGAATCGTAAACCACCTCGACGCCCTGCCCATCTGTGAGGCGCAGAACTTCGGCTTCAAAATCCCGTTCGGTATAAAGAATAATATCATCGGCACCAGCGCCCCGTGCCAGAGCCGCTTTTTCTTCTGTAGATGTGGTGCCAATAACCCGCGCCCCGCGCATTTTTGCCATCTGTACGAGCAAAAGACCAACGCCTCCTGCGGCTGCGTGGATAAGGCAGGTATCGCCTTCTCGAACCGGATAGGTACTATTGACCAGATAATGCGAAGTCAGCCCTTGCAACATCACCGCGGCTGCGGTTTTAGTAGCGACATCTGAGGGAATTTTGACCACCTCGGCTGCGTCTGCGACAACTTGCTCGGCATAAGAGCCCTCCACACTTTTCCATGCCACGCGGTCGCCCTCAGCCAAATCCGAAACCCCCGCACCCACCGCGTTCACAATGCCCGCGCCTTCCAGTCCCAGCGTCAACGGCAAATTCAGAGGATAAAGGCCGGTGCGGTGATAGGTATCGATAAAATTGACACCCGCTGCTTCTACGGTAATCCGCACCTGTCCCTCGTCTGGATCTGCTACATCAATATCTTCAAAACTCAAAACTTCTGCACCACCGTATTGCGATATGCGAATAGCTTTCACGCGAATCTCCTTTTGATGAGAATAAGAATCCTTTGACAAAAACGGCGTTTTCAAAGTATATAGATATTACCGTAATCAGGCAATAGGAGGATAGAGTCAATGTCATCACATCAAAATATCGAAACACAGAACCGAGCCGTTAGGGAAAACGCGGGAATCTTCAACCGCAGCGAGCGGGGTAACGC
>JAPOXY010000035.1:15002-23437 GCA_026706845.1 Gemmatimonadota bacterium | reverse complement strand
TCTCGTTCATGCGGGAGAGGGCAGCGTGATAGAGCGAATCTACTTCGCTGGTCCATGCCGGTGCTGCGATCAGGCAGGTGAAGGTCAAAAGTACGAGGGCTTTCATGGGAAGGCTCCTTGTGGCGGATGCTGGTGTGGTCTTACAATCTATAAAATGTTTTTGCATTTTTGTACAGAATTTTTCCCAGTAGTGCATCCGACAAACCTTTGGGAATCGCGTCTATTGGCGCGTCGAAATGCCAATGTGGATAGTCTGTGGAAAACATCAACATGTCATCCGATTCCAGATGGTCCATAATTTGCAACAAGTATTCGGCTTCGGGTGGGGCGTCCAGGGGCTGTAGCGTCATCCGAATGTGTTCGCGGATATATTCCGACGGTGGGCGTTTGACCCACGGGATATCGCGTCGCAGGCCTTTCCACTCCTTATCTATGCGCCACATTAATGCGGGCATCCAGGTCCAGCCGCCTTCGATGAGTACCACGCGCAATTCAGGGAACCGATCAAACGCGCCTTCTACCACCAGGCTCATGACCTGAGACTGAAATATTTGCGCCATGTCGGCCATTTCTTCGGCGTAGGTTGCAGGCCAACCAACGGGCGTGGGCGGCAGACTCGATGCTCCGCCGTAGTGTATTCCGATGGCGAGGTCGCGTTTTACCGCTGCTTCAAATAATGGGTCGTACAAGCTCTTGCCATAAGGTTGATATGATCTGACCGGCACGATGACCTGAACAAAACCCGGATGGTCGCCGAATCGCTCGATCTCGCGCGCGGCGAGTACTGGATTTTGGCTGGGCACTACGAGGGATGCGCGCAATCGTTTATCTCTGTTTAACCACGCGTCGATTTGCCACTGGTTGATCGCGGTTGCAAGCGATGCGGACAGGTTTTCGTTGTGTACGCTTTGCACGCGGTAAGCACAGGTTAAGATCCCGATTTCGACATCCCATGCGTCCAGTGTCTGCTCTTTTAACAATTCAAAATCAGACCCCGGTGGTCCATTTTTCGGCTTTGTACCTTTTCGCGCAGATGTGGGCGCTCGCGCGGGATAATCGCTTGCATTGGGTCCCACAAATGCCGATTCGTTGATGTACGCAACCCAGTGTTCTTCCAGATATGGGATCAGAGGGTCCAAACCGGGTAATTCGTTGTGAATATCACAATCGATGATGGGGTGATAAAAGGGGTTGTCAGGTGTATTGCGCGGCATGGTTAATATCCCGCACCGCGACAATACTGATACATTTTGGCACTTCGGGTCGCTTCATTTATTGCGTCTTCGCCTTCGTAAATCGGCGCGCCCGGGCAGGCTGTGACCCATCGGTCGTATCCCGTGTCTTCAAGTACGTTTGCCAGGTCGGGAAAATCCAAAGCCTCGCCAACGCCTACAGAGACCCATTGGGGCGTGAATCGTCCCTCTGCATCCCGCGTGATGTTCTCATCTGCCCAGTCCTGCAAATGTACGTAGTTGAGCTGATGTTGAAAGTCGCGCAACGATTGCGCGGCGTCATAGTCCCAGAGTTGTGCGTGTGATACGTCGATACACAGTTTTGCTTTTTCGAGGTGTTGCATGTACCGCGTCCAGTCTTCTTTTGAATCTACCAGTAGATTTGTGTGGATGTGATAACTCAATTCCAAATTGTATTGCGCCGCGTAATCAGCCCAGTTGTCCGCTGCTTCAGCCGCCTGTTTAATATCGTCTTTGGTGATGTCCCGGTCTTTGGGTTTGGGACCGCTCATGTACATGAAACAATCCACTTCCATTTCGGCGGCAAAATCGATTCGCCGTTTGTTGCGTTCCTGGTGTTCCCAACCAGATATTTCGGGCGATCCCTGCGCTGTGTACACCGCCATGGGCAATCCCACATTGTCACATATTTGTCGAATTCGACTCGCTGGTCCCAACCAGTCCAGGGGCAACCGACATTCCCAGCCGTCCCAGCCCGATTTTTTTAGTGCCTCAAGGGCGGGTTCCAGGTCCGGGTTTCTCCATCGCAATGCACAATATCCGAGTTTAAATGCCATGATGATCTCCTTTCTCCCACTTTATCCAAATAATTCCCGATATTCTCGGTCGTATTCTTCCGATCCGTCATCCAGTTTTAATTCCAGGCGGATGCCCGGTAGAAAGCCCGTTAGTCGGCCCGCCAAAAAGTCCTCGCGATAGATTCCATCTGGATAGTGCGTTCGTCGTCCGTTGGGCCAGAATATTGTGTGAATTTGTCGTTTTTCTGCGAGTTTGAAATCTGGTTCAACGCGATAGCGCTCAATGACGTCCCAATCCAGTTCAATGCCCAGTCCCGGTGCATTGGGTACGCGTATATGTCCGCCTTCTACTTTGAAGTTTTTGACGAGTGGATGCATCCAGATGTTCACACAGGGGATCGCGGGCCAGCGTGCGTGAGATAATACTGCGCCCAAATGTACGCCCCACATGGTGGTCAATCCCGATCCCACCAGTTGTAGCCAGAATGGCATGTTGGCTTCAGCGGCGAGGGTGCCCTGTTTCATCACGCGACTCGCGCCACCGCCTACGACAAATCCATCGCATACGCCTTCGCGCACTGCTGTCATAAAGGGCGGATTGCCAAAGTGCATGGCGATTGGACTGGCAATTTTTTGTCGCAATAAGGCGTTGCCCGCTACGTCGTTTTGCGGGATTGGCGTTTCGACTATTGCCAGTTGGCTGTACGTGTCTTCTAACCGTCGGATCAAGGGTGCGGCATTATCTACACCGAGCAATAGGCCATTGAAATCCGCATCGATTTTAAAATAATTCGGTACGGATTTTTTTATGGCTTCAAATTGTTCTTCGGGGTAAAACCAGGGGCGTGTCTTTACTTTCATTGTGGTGAATCCGTGGTCTATCGCTGCCCGCGCTTCCATAGCCCATTCTTCGGGGGTGCGGTCCTGTGACCACCACGATACGGGGCACGCGTCTCGATATTGCACGCCCATCAGCTTGTGGCACGGCACGCCGAGTGTTTTGCCCGCTGCGTCAAAGAGTGCCATTTGCAAGCCAGCGCCCAGGCTGTCATCCCACAAATGATCGAATATGTTCTTTCCGCGCACGCGGGCAAATTGCTTTTCATTGGATTGTCCCCACGTATATCGCGTCAGGGTCTCGCCATATCCCGTTACGCCCGCAGAGGTGGTTATTTTGCACACATCCACGAGTGACCAAAACGGTACCCGAATTTGTTTTACTTTTGCACACCTCGGATGGAATGGGACGTGCAGAAGGATGTGTTCAATATCCGCAACTTCGCAGTCTTTGGCGGTCATTTTGATCTCTCTTTGTTATACGATTAATCGACCAATATCGCAGTTGTGTGCGTCGCAATACCACAGGACGCCGTCGTGCATGGTCATGCCGTGTACTTCGTCGGGGGCTTCTACGCGGATGACGTCGTACACGCGGCCATCTGCCGTGCCCAGTAAGTTTACCGTACCTGCGGATGTGTCCGCTACCCATAGTTTGTCGTCTTGCCAGGCCAATCCGTGGTTGCGGAGGCCAGGTGTCCGAAATGCGTGTTCTTCTGTCCAGGTTTCGGTATCTACCACATGTACAAATTGCGAGGGTGGGGACGCAATGTAAATTTTGCCGTTGCGCCATTCCAATCCGTGTGCGCCGGTTTCTGAGGCGCCCGGCAGGTCCTCGCGCCAGGATGCGACACCAACACCTGGGGAGTCGTATTTTGCAATGGTTTTGCCGGTTTTCATATCGACTTTTGCTATTTGCAATTCAAATGTGGATGCGATCCACACATGTCCGCCACCGACTGTTATTCCGCTCGAATGCTCTGTGTCTGTTTGCGCCTCAAATAATACGTCGCCCGTTTCCCAATCTACTTTGTATATTTTCAGATCTACCTGGTCGATAATCCACAGGCCATCTGGCGCGGCTTGCAAACCATTTGGCTGCGGACCAGGACTCTTGAAACGCTTTTCGACCTTTGCTATTTTTATCATGGTATGGCTCCTGTTTGTAAGCTGTTGGCGGTAAGTTTCCCCTTCCTAAAACCACGTATGACGTAATGTAATACATCTTTGGGCTGAAGCAAGACATTGTACTATGCTGTATTTTCTTTGACTTGCCGACTTTCGAGTGCCATTTTAGTTTTCACATGATTCGACTTCCCGAAAATATCAAGGCGGCATTTTTCCATGTGTGTGCGCGTTTTCAGCACTGGCTCAGATGTGTGTGCGCGGCTTTGGGGCGCGTACAGTATTTGCGTCCGTTGGTGGTGACGCTAATTCTCATGGCCTTGATCGGTGCAGGTGTTGCCTGGAGCGAATACCAGACCAATTGGTTTGCGCGACGCCTTGGAGCGTTTTTGCTTTCGATCAATGCGTTGCGCCCTCAGTCCGGTGCGCTCTGGCGAGATATTCAAGCACAGGTGCGAACCCAACAAGCTATTGATGCATCGGATCCTTTGCCTTTGCCACGAGCGGGTTTGCCCGATGCTGTTACACACAGTCGTTTTGAGGGTTCGCGCGTGCCCGAATCAGGTGTTCCAGATTATGTCGCGATTTACAAGATACCACTGCCCGACGTTGATCTCAATACCAGACCGCTCGGCGATGTGATCGCCAGTTTGCGCGTTTACCGCCAGGGGCTTGCGATTGTCAAGGCATTGCATTTGCCGGATGTGTATTTTCACGCCGAGGTGCGCAAACAGATCGATTATCTCTACGCCCAGGTCGGCGATATTGAGGCTGTTGCGCCAGACTCGCTGGGCGTAACCGATCCCGATTCGCTTAAGGCCGCTGTTTTTTCCGAACTCGCTACCGCGGTTATTCCCGATTTGAGACTGCGCGAGAAAGAGGCTCTGATTGACGCGTATCAAAATGGGCAGATTGCAAAGATTTTCCTGTATCGCGACCTCGGGCGTTTTCGCGGTGAGCTTTTTCGCGAGGGAAGTCAGGTGCCCGTTGTTTTTGAAATTGAGGCGGGTGCTGTTTCCGAAATTGTGGAGTAATGGCATATCCTATGAACGTCATCTCACATCGCGGTCTTTTCCTCATCATTTTCCTCATCGCCGATGTTTTGCTCATTGTGCTGGGCGCAGCATGCTGGCTTGTGGTTACTTTGCCGAGGTTGCCCGATGATCCCGATAGCTTATTGGCAGAGTCCGGGATCAATATTTACGCAGCGTCGGGGGAGTTGCTCTATACGGTTAATCAACGCGTGGGGCGCGTTGGTCTCGACGAGGTGCATCCGCATTTTGTTCAGGCTGTGCTATCTATTGAAGATGCGGATTTTTATCATCATCGCGGGTACAGTATTAAAGGTATGGTCGGTGCTTTTTTGGGCAATATCCGACACTGGGGCAGGGTGCGGGGCGGTAGCACGATTACACAGCAGATTGTGAAAAATATTTTTCTTACGCGAGAAAAATTTTATGTGCGAAAGCTAAAAGAAATTCTTCTCGCAACGCAACTCGAAGCCCTTTTTGAACGCCACTATGGTGTGGGCTATAAAGATAGGTTGCTCGAAATTTATATCAATGGCAGTTTTTACGGTGCCAATGCCTATGGTCTTGCCGATGCAGCGCAGACCTATTTTGGCAAGCGCGCCGCGGATCTTACGCTTCTCGAAGCTGCAATACTTGCCGGGCTTCCCAATGCGCCGAGTGTGCTCAATCCGTTCCGCAAAGACCAATCTCGCGTTCTGGCGCGTGCTACGCTCGTTTTAAACCGCATGCAGGTGTTGGGTTTTATTCGTTCAGAGGATGTCCAGGATGCACTGGCCTCGGAATTGCAACTCGTTTCTGGACGTATGCCCCAGAATCGGACTCCGTATTTTGTGGAGTCTGTTAAAGCCGAGGTTACACGCCTGTGGGGTGCTCAGGCGCTGAGTTTTGGCGGTTTGGATATTTACACGACGCTCGATTTGTCTATGCAACAGGCTGCCGAGCGTGCCGTGGCCAGGGGGTTGGCAGATCTGGATGCGCGTCTGGGGTTTTCAGATTATGGCAGTGCTTCATCTGAACAGCGCGCCGATTATGTACAGGGTGCGTTGATTTGCCTGGATCCGCGGACTGGATATGTCAAAGCGATGGTGGGTGGGCGCGATATTTTTATCAGTTATTACAACCGCGCCACACAGGCGCGGCGTCAACCGGGTTCGGGTTTTAAGCCTTTTGTGTACCTGGCGGCTTTTGAAAGCGGTGCTTTTTCGCCGATTTCTCTTTTTAATGATTCGCTGCGTACTTATCGCGTGAACGATGAGGATTGGTCGCCCAAGAATTTTGCAGATAAATATCTGGGGCTTACCACTGCGGCGAATGCACTGGTCAAGTCGGCAAATGCGACGAGTGTGCAAATTGCAATGGAGATAGGTCCCGAACGCATTGTCGATCTGGCGCAGCGCCTGGGTATTCAGAGCAGGCTTAGACCGTATCCGAGTATTGCCCTGGGGGCGCAGGAGGTGACGTTGCTCGATATGGCGATTGCCTATGGCGCGATTGCGAGTTACGGTTTTCGCGTGATGCCGACATTTATCGCGCGTATTGAGGATGCCACAGGGCAAATACACTATGAACATCGGCCAGATCCCAGGCTTGTTATTGATCCCGAACATGCGGTGATTATGGTCAATTTGATGCAGCATGTTGTCAATCGCGGCACGGGTCGCGCGATTCGCGCGTTTGGGTTTCATGGTGCTGCTGCAGGGAAGACCGGTACGACAAATGACAATACAGATGCCTGGTTTACGGGGTTTACACCCGATCTGGTCGCGAGTGTGTGGATTGGTTTTGACAACCGCGAGGGTGGCCGTCGGCTGATCGAGAAGAGGAGCAGACGCCAGATTACCGGCGGGAGTGGCGCTGCACCGATTTGGGCTGCGTTTATGAAGAGTATAGGTAAACCATCGCGGGACTTTATCACGCCCACAGGTGTTGCCGCGCATACTGTGAATTTGCGGAGCGGTATTGCCGATACTTCTGATGGGGCTGTCACCCTCGTCCTGCCCGAAGGTGTTGCGCCCAATATACCGGCGGATACGTTGCGGTTTCTGGAGTTGGAGAGAGAAGCAACCCCTTAGCCCCTCTTTTTACCCCGCTGGCGATCCCGGGATGTAATATATTTTTGAGGCTATATTTGGTCTTGAGACCAAATTACGACTCATATAAGACCATAGTACGTCTTTTATTAAGAGCCAATCCGACTATTCTTCGGCGATATTATATAGTCAGATTGGCTTTTTCTTTATATAAAACAATTCTTTATGAGAATTATTATTTGAAACAATGCTTACATTGGCACGCTTTTTGCATCTATTTATACGTCATAGATAATAGGTTCGAGTCCAGTCAGAGCGGTATGTGGCATTGGACCTGAGCATTGCAAAGTCAGTTTTTAATGACGTAAAGGGAGGGTGTACCAATGAAGTTCAAGAGGAAATTTATTATTGGACTATTAGTGGCGATGGGGATTGTGTTGCTGCCCTTTGTGGGGCAAGTCTCTGTTGATTCCAGTGCCAACGCTGTTCTGTCATTAAATATTAATACCAGTGATAATAATATAGATGATGGCAATACATCGGACTCTGCTGTTGCGGGTACCGATGTTGTCGTTGAAATATTTGTCCAGGGGGTTACAGATCCAATTAATGCTGCCGAGGTGACTTTTAATACGAATATGCTGACGGTCAAAGGTGTTGCTAATGTTGCTGCAGGGTTTATCTCAGGGCCGGTCGACAGAACAACTAATACAGTCACTATTCTTAGTCTGCTGCCATCCACTTTGACCAATGGCTATTTGATGACTGTTACGCTGGCGCCCAATGCTAACGTGACAGCAAGTACCCAATTTACGGTTAGTATCAGTGGAAATTTGTTTAGCGCAAGAGGTCAAAGCATTAATATTACCACGGCAATGCCCTTGTCGTTTAATATTACCGCGGTAATGCCCTTGTCGTTTTACGTCCAAACCACTAAGACGCCAACCGCATCGGATGCGGATTTTAATGGCGATGGTGTGGTTAACAGTGGCGACTATGCAGTTTTTATCACCAAATTTGGGACCCGTCAGGGCGATGGGAGGTACGAGGCAAAGTACGATTTAGATAATGATGGGCAAGTGAACTCGATAGACTATGCGTGGTTTATTCAGTTTTGGGGTCAAACTACCCGCAATCACGATCCGGTATTGAAGCGGATTGGTGACCAGAGTATACCAGCGGGCGTTGAACTGATTCTGGAGTTGGATGCTTCCGATCCGAATGGGGATCCGCTGACCTATTCGGCGGAGGTCAGCACTACTATTGTTTTGAGCGTATCGCTGTCGGGGACCACCTTCCGTTGGACCCCAACGAGTGGTCAGTCTGGCACTCATCAAGTCACGTTCACAGTAAGAGATGGCCGGGGGGGTATGGATTCCGAAACGATCACTATTAAGGTCGTGGCGTTCAATTTTGAGTTGA
>JAPOXY010000035.1:0-14969 GCA_026706845.1 Gemmatimonadota bacterium | reverse complement strand
GGCGTGGCGTTCAATTTTGAGGTGACCAAATACCAGGTCGAGACCGAGTTGCCCAGCTTCGTCAATATTATGTTTCAGGTGCAAGATTCTGAGGGGCAGGGGGTGAACTTTCTGACGACCGACCACTTTGAAGTCAAAGAGGATGGTCAGTCGGTGTCCCCTACTGAGTCGGCGATGAATATTCGCAAGCGCGAGACCATCCCCTATACGCTGAAGACGGTTCTGATGCTCGACACCAGTGAGAGCGTAAGGGATAACTTAGATGATATTAAGAACGCGGCCATCACTCTGGTGCAAAACCTGACCTCTCAGCAAGAGGTCGCGTTGTACGAATTTTCTGAAGAGACAATTCTCTTGCAGGATTTTACCGACGATGTAGGAGTCTTGACCAGAGCAATTGAGGGGATTCGTTTGGGCTATGGCTCCACCAGGCTGTACGGAAGCATTATCGATGGATGTGCGCGGTGGGAGGATATCTATACTGTAAACAAAGTGCAGCAGGGGTTTTTGATCATCTTGACCGACGGGAAGGATGAGCGGGGTTTTGAGACCGTGCGGCAGGCAATTTCTGCGCGAGGGAACAAGAATATCTACACGATCGGCCTGGGTGCCGAGATTGAACCAGAAGTCCTGGACCGGCTTGGCAACGCCGGGTCTTTCACGCTCAGCGATGTGAACAATCTTGCAGACCAGTTTATCGAGATTCAGAACGAGATGGCGTTGTTTGCGGACAGCTTTTATCGCCTCAATTACAGGAGTCCCAAGCGGGGAGACAGGGTTCGCACACTGGAGTTGAGTGTGAAGAATAATCAGAATTATTCCACAGTTCGAGGGGAGTTCAATAGCAAGTGTTTCTTTTCGACCCGTAATCCGATCGTGGTCGTCAATCCGTCGTGTTCCAATAATAGAGGGATTGATGAACTAAAGATCCGTGAGGGCGATGCAGTGCAACTCCAGGCTGCGACATACCTGAGAACTGCCCCTCCGCAGTATAGCTGGACATCGAGTGATAACCGTATCGTCGTGGTCATACCAGATGTGGATGATCCAGCGATGGCGTTGGCAACAGCGGTTGGGCACAGCGGACAGACCGCGACACTAACGGTGTTTGACCGGGCAAACGGGTTGAACAAGCAGGTGAAGGTAGAGGTATGGAAGGAAAGGACAAACTCCTTCACACTGCCGGGGGGCGCATCGTTGGAGATGGTGTGGATAGAACCGGGGACATTTCAGATGGGATCGCCTGACTCGGAGCTCGGACGATATAGTGACGAGGGACCAGTGCATGACGTGACGATCAGTCAGGGATTCTACCTGGGAAAGTATGAGGTGACGCAGGGGCAGTGGGAAAGTGTGATGGGTACGCGTCCCTGGCAAGGTATAGGAGGGTATCCTTCTGACCCGAATTATCCTTAGGGTCCGTCGTCAGGCTCGCATCGCGTTATGCGGGGCGGCTACTTCAACGACCGCGCCCGGAATTTGCGGTCAGCGGCTCGCAGCCAATTCTCACCCAGCGGCCGCATCGGCATCGTTGGGTTTCGCCTTCTGAGACAGACCCAGTAGCTCTGTTCTCTTTAACGCTTTAACACTTTGTTGTTTTGAGTTGGTATGAGTGAAAGTTATGAGTATGCCCGTTGGTTTATGTGTGTGTATGTTTTGGGGTGGTAAACTGGCGTGGCGCAATGCCGAGCGTGTGTAGCTGTCTGAATCAGGATGGGCAGATTACTTCGGTGTCAGTTTACCTCTTGATGACCTTCTGTCAGTCCCATTCAAAAATCCACAACAATCATAATTAAGGAGGTCACCATGGCATTCTATGTCAGCAATTTGTATAAATTTGATGGCAATTACGAATATTTCGTTTATGTGATTGATGTGTCCCAGAAGCAGGTGCATTCCAATTGGATTAATAAGAATCTAAGCACGCTCGGTAAAAGCTTTGGTCAACGCACAGTCCTCGTAAGTGGTCCAAGTAACCTTTCGGAAAAACTAAATAAGTTCTTATCGGAGAACCTCTCATCAAAGTATGGCATGGTGGAAGACCTACTCCATGACGTAACCTGCTTGCTGGTTTCCAAGGGCAACTGACTACACAGAGTCCGATTTACCTTATCCAGGTTGCCAGAAAAGAAGAAACCAAGGCGGCACAGAACCGTGTTGCAACAATAATCGGCGAGATCGCTAAGGCCTTGAAAGAGGACAACTTTGCAGAGATTGCTCTTTTTCAAGACGCGCAAAAGCTTCAACTTAAGAACGTCGATGGCGGCTTCCTTATATGCACCCTGCAGAATCTCAATGAAATCGTTGAGCTCAAGCCAAACTTCTTTGGATTAGGCATCAATATTAATAAGGCCATAGAGAAGCTACAGAAGACCATTAAAAAGAAGTTGTCTTCAAAATTTTGAGTAAGGGAACAGAAAAAAATATAAGATCTTTTAGGCAAAAAATAAGGAGAAAGACAGTATTGATGGCCAAGTGGAAGAGTGAGGACAAGAAAGCCCGATCACAAAAGGTGCTGTGGTTACGTCCGAGAGTGCCTGATCCACTCGTGATCGAATCGGAAGCGACAGAACATAAAAAACATATTCTATTACCGCAAAACGTTCCAATCAGAACCATTGATTGTCTCGTATCTACAGCAAAAGCCCGACTTGATTAGAACAGGTCGGGCTTTTTTTGCTGTTTAAGGCGCAAGATTGGGAAATCGCATCACTCATCTAACATATCCCGAAATGCCTCCAGGCTGGACACCTGGACCGCCGCACGGAGTAACTGCTTGAGGTGTTGCAAATTGTCTATGGCAGCAATGCGAGCAGATATAGGGTGTGTCTCGGGCATATCAAATCGAATCTCCAACACTTCAAGGATATCTTCGAGCGTGCTTTTTCTTTTACCTTGCTCAATACCTTGCTCAATACCCAGTTGCTTAATGTATTGTGCAAACGATGATTCGCGCATAATAGCGTCCATAAGACCCTCCTGTAATAGAATACGATTGATGAGTGTCGGATCATACTCTAATCCACCTAATATCATCAACATGCCCAAAATGTCAACCTTTATTGATTCATCCACTGGCAGAGCATTCGTCGCGTCAACACAGTGACGCAACCACGCCTCAGAATCTATCTCAACAGGACGTTTCATCAAGGGGACGAACGGAAACAAGCCCGAAGGTCCGCCATCAATAATGTCCTGGCCTTCTACTTCACTAAGCCGGATTACTCTGTATTTGATCACTACAAGATGGCCGGATATTTCCTGAATAAAGTGCCCCGGATCGCGCCGACCTGCGCTGCGCCGTAAATAGATCACACTGGAGTAAATCGGCAGGTCGTGACGCTCAATCGCACGTATAATATAGCCCGCCATGCGGAGCGGCATAGATGGATCGTCAGTCGTTTGAAATTCGTGATGGATCAATGTCTCCTTGCCCGCGATATGGACGCGGATGAGGCTATCGGCGTGTCGTGTTTCAACCGTGGTTTGCTCTGTGTTGAGGATGTCGAGGACTTCTACATCGTCCCATCCAAGTGTGAATCGGATGAAGTCTTTTGGATAGGTCTGGATGAGATGTTTGGAGATGGTGTCATATTCGGCCATGTGGGATGCCTCGCGTCTGATGTGGTGAGCGCGTGGAACACGCGCAACAGTCAGACACAAAGCAAATATCAAGCCAAAAGATGGTAATCCTCTAAAAATTGAGCGATAATTTGCGTTGGAAGATGCCTAAACACCGTATTGTGCTTTAAATATGCTGGATTGCACACTTGTTTTAAATCCGCAGATGGACGCAGATGGACGCAGATGGACGCAGATGAAAGGTGAAGGGTACATTTTGAGCCATGAATGGACGGTATAGTGAAAGATGTGTACCTTTGTCCAGGCTGCGCTGGTATAGCTATACCTCGAGGTGCTGACTAATGGGACGGATCCCACGTTGGGCTTTTATCGTTTTGACATGACAGATGCTGGTATAATCCCTACATTTATTTCGTTGACTGAAGAATCACAATCCACAAAAGAGGAAAAGATGAACCATTCGAGCGGACTTGATCCTGTTATCGAGGTGTACAAAAACGATGTTGATCGAACCCTCATTCGCAGAAATCTCAAACTTTCTCATGAAGAACGGTTGCAAAATGCGATGGAACTCCAGCGTTTTGCACAGGAGTTGAGAAAAGCCGGACGTCGTAAAAAATGACAGATTTTACAAAGATCCTGCAATTATTGTCTGACCACAATGTTGAATTTATCATCATCGGTGGTGCAGCAGCTATTGTTCATGGTAGCAGTCGTTTGACACAAGACCTCGACGTAGTGTACCGAAGAACGCGTGAGAATATTACACGTCTTTCCAATGCATTGGAAAAACAAAATCCCTATTTGCGTGGCGCGCCACCAGGACTTCCTTTTCATTGGTCAGAAGACACCATTCGGATGGGTCTAAATTTTACTTTGCAAACGGATCTTGGAGATCTCGATTTACTCGGTGAGGTGACAGGTGGTGGGAGATACGAAGACCTTTTGGATCACACATTTGAGATTGAGGTTTTCGGTGTTCACTGTCTATGTCTCGATCTGGAAACGCTGATCCATGTTAAGCGAGCGGCAGGCAGACCCAAAGATCTCGAAACAATTTCAGAACTTGAAGCTATTCGAGAAGAGCAACAAAATGAGGTGTGATTTTCTGCCTGTTTTACACGTTTGAGTCAAAGAGTTTGCCACTCGCGCCTAAAAAATGCCCTGGCATAGTTGATGCCGGGGCATTCTCTATTTTGAAAAGCTGTTTGTGACCGCGTGTGTGAAAGTCGTTGACAAGGCTGGAGAGCCATTCATAATTTTGATTCGTGAACGCGAAACATTACAGATAGTTATTCAAAGGAGACACCATGGAACCCTGGTCCTTTCTTCATATCTGCGATATGCAACCCGGTTCGCCCCGGTCCTATCGCTTCAAGAAGCGAAATATGGACAATTGGCAGACGGCGTACCGGCAGATTCAAGGTATTACCGATGTCGATCTGATGCTCGTGGGTGGCGATCTCACGCGGGATGGGGCGCTCCACGACTTTGAGTATGAAGTTGCCAAACGCGAACTCGATGCTTTGCCTTATCCGTATTATGCGATTCCCGGCAATATGGATACGTGCAACAAGCATACCGATAAAAATGGTGCTACCGGGCGCGAAGATATTCGCCTGAATGTCACTGCTGAGCAGTTGGATCGGTTTGTACCCTTTTTCGGTGATTTTCCCTGGAGCTTTGTGCACAAGAATGTGCGCTTTAGCGGATTTTATGCGGCTGTGGCTGGTTCGGGATTGCCCCATGAGACGCGCATGTGGCACTGGCTGGAGAGTGAGTTGCCGTCTCTTTCTCGCGCGGCGCATCACGTTGTGACGATGCATTATACCCTTTTTATGGATGCGCTCGACGAACCCAAGTGGGATATTACAAAAGCGGATGAGTATAGAGACTGGTATTTTTCTATTGATCCACCACACAGACAGCGCATTTTTGAGGCGTTTAAAAATTCCGGTGTGTCCATTGTCCTCAGTGGACATATTCACTGCCGCCGTCCACCCCAGGTTGTTGGGGGTATCAGTTTTTACCGTTGCGCGGGTATAGCGATGCCCCAGGCGGCCGACCGATGGGATGATGGCGATTCCACGTTGGGGTTCTATCGTTTTGACGTGACAGACGCTGGTATAACCCCTACATTTATTCCTCTGACTGAGGAATCGCAGTCTAACGCGGAATATGGCCCCGGGGGTCATCCCCATCCTGAAGAGCGCGATTATTCGCTCGCGTGGGAGAAATAGGAGTTTCTTATGTCTGTTTTACATATTACGTCACCTGCTGCCCCTCCTGAGTGGGCACTTTTGCAACGGGAACTGATGCGCGCGCAGGCCACGGCCTGTGAGGTTTTTTATCACCGCTACTTTGACAACCGGGGGTATCTCAAGTGCATTCCTCGGTGGGGGGGTAACGATGGGCCAGATGATGCGATAGAAAATCTTACGGGGTATTCGATGGTGCATACGCTGGGTGGGCCAACGCATATTCTCGATCTCTACAAGCAGGCTTGGGAAGGGCATATCGAGCAGTATTCGGAGGCGAAGACCGAGGTTGTGCCCATTGGACGCGATGGTATGTATTACAAGGAGTTTCCCGCGTGCTTTGATTGGTTCCATCACGGAGAGTCACTCACCATTTTTAATTTGCAAGGTTTGTCCGATCCGCATGAGGTCACTTTTGGTCATCGCGTGCGTCGCTACGCTGGTTTTTATATGGACGAAGATCCCCAGGCGAAGAATTACGATCCCGAGTACAAAGTAATCCGCAGTCTTTTCAATGGCAGTCGGGGACCTTTGTTGCGAAAAGCCACGGGTCTGGATTGGGCAGGGGATCCCTTTGAGGTTGAGGGGCGCTTTCCCGCGCCGCGCCACGGTGAGCGCAATTTTGAAGAGATGCTTATGCATTTTGAAGATTATACCGATGTGATTGGCGATCATCCCCTGAATCTGGCGGCGACTACGCTGGGTCTCAATGCTTTTGCGCTGGCTGGTGAGGAGAAATACCGCTCATGGTTGCTGGAATATGTGGATGCGTGGGCGGAGCGCGCGGCTGAGAATAACGGTATTCTTCCGTCCAATATCGGTCTTGATGGGACTATTGGCGGTGCGTGTGATGGCAAGTGGTATGGAGGCTGTTACGGATGGGGATTTACGGTGGTTGTGCCGCAAACGGGGGATCTGGCTAACCGCAATTCCATAGCCCGAGGTATTGCGGGGTTTGGCAATGCTTTGCTTCTGACGGGTGATCAGAAATATCCGATTGTTTGGCGTACGATGATCAATGCGGTGAATAGCAATAGCAAGGATGTCGATGGGGAAATACAATATCCGCATATGCACGGGGATGATGGGTGGTATAGCTATAGTTCCCAGCCTTTTGAGCAGGGTGCGCTCGATGTGTATTACTGGACGATGGATGATGCCGACCTGCAATATATTTCCTCAGATCCATGGATAGACTATCTGCGCGGGAATAATCCCGATCATCCTGCGCGTACCTTGCGAAATGCGTTGAGCGCGATTCGTGGGAAGATGGAAAATGTGCGCAATGATACGTCTTCTACGGATACCCGGTTGTCCGATGATCCATTGCCGTACAATCCCGCAACCACTGTGAACGCGCTTATCCAACTCCAACTGGGTGGTTTGGCACCGCGCCACGGCGAACCTTTGCATTGTCGCGTGCGTTATTTTGATCCCGAGAATCGCCGTCCTG
This sequence comes from Gemmatimonadota bacterium, assembly GCA_026706845.1. Lineage (NCBI taxonomy): Bacteria > Pseudomonadati > Gemmatimonadota > Gemmatimonadota bacterium. The sequence continues at coordinate 7,676 of JAPOXY010000035.1, read as the reverse complement.
GATTGCCAGCGGATGTGGCTGCTCTGGTCGAGACGCTGACCGCGGATGGTGTTGTGCTGTCACTCGTGAATGTCAATCAGACGGAATACCGCGATCTCATTGTCCAGAGCGGTGCTTATGCCGAACACCAGATTATTGCTGCGGAGGTCAATGGCAGTACATCTGATCTCGATGCATCGTGGATGTCCGTTCGCCTTGGTCCCGGCTGTGGTGCGCGCCTTACACTTAAAACAGAACGCTATGTCAATCCGCCCACTTTTGCGTTTCCATGGGAGAGATAGATTCAGCAATCAATAAAAGGAGTTTCTTATGTCCAGAATTAATGTTGGTCTTGCCCGCCGCGAGAATCGTCGCCAGAATGTATTTGGTGCGCTCGATCTCATCCGCGATGATGTGATTCCCAGACTCGCCGAGCAGGTGATGCTCAAACCCAATTTTCTTTCGTCTAAAAATCAACTGGCGTCTTCTCATCCCGATGCGATGCGAGGGGCTATTGATTTTTTGCTCACTACGCCCAATCCACCGGATGAGATTCTCATTGCCGAGGGGGGTAATGAAGATATTCCGGGAGAGGCTTTTGATAATTTTGAGTATCACGCTTTGATAGAAGAATACGATGTTCCCATTCGACTTATTGACCTCAATTCTGAGACCCGTTGGGAGACTGTGCCGATTTTTCTCGATGACCGCACTGAATACGTTATACATATGCCCAAGACTGTGCTCGATTGTCCCTGTACTATTTCAATGGCGGTTGCCAAGACCCACGATGTTACAGTTGTTACGCTCGCGCTCAAGAATATGATTATGGGTACGATCCGGAAAGAAGACCGCGTTAAGATGCACGGGTTTCCCTCGCATCCAGAGCGCCTGCGTCCCAATGAGTCCAAACGGCTCAATGTCAATCTCATTCGGCTCGCCAAGTATTTGGCACCGGATATTGGCGTGATCGATGGTACTGTGGGTTTGCAGGGCAATGGTCCGGGGGGGACGGATTCGGTTGATCTGGGCGTTGCCGCGGCGAGTGTAGATGTTTTTGCTGTGGATGCGGTTATGACCAGTGTTATGGGTTTTGAACCCGCGAAGCAGGGGCTTCTCTATTATGCCAATCAACTCGGTATTGGTGTGACGGATCTCAACAATATCAATATTCTCGAGACTGCTGTTGAAGATGTCGCCAGGGCGTTCAAGCCGCATAAGTGGATCGAAGAACAACGCCAGTGGTACGAACCAAATGCAATGGCCGATATTTTTGCATGATAGCGATTCCGACCATATAGGAGTTTTTCTTGCCTACTATTGTCCTCATTGGCGGCGGTACCGCAGGGCATGTTACGCCCAATATCGCGCTGTTGCCCGCTTTGCGCGATGGTGGATATGATGTGCATTATATCGGTACGCGGGATGGTATTGAGAGAGAACTGATTGTACGGGAGGACGTTCCCTATTATGCGGTTCCCGCAGGCAAACTCCGCCGCTATCTGGATTGGCAAAATTTTACTGATCTCACCCGCATCAAGTTTGGATTTCTCAAGTCGCTGTTGCTTCTCGCTCGTATTAGACCCGATATTGTTTTTAGTAAGGGGGGATTTGTTACGCCGCCCATTATTTGGGCTGCGTGGTTGCTGGGTATTCCCGTGGTGTGTCACGAGTCGGATCTTACACCGGGATTGGCGAACAAACTCTCTCTTCCATTTGCCCGGCGCATTTGTTACGCCTTTGCGGAGACAGCTAAATATTTGCCCGCTGAAAAAGCGGTTCATACAGGCATTCCGGTGCGTGCAGAGCTGGGAAATGGCGATGCCCAGAAAGGGTGGATTTTGTGCGCTTTTACGTCCGAGAAACCCATTATTCTCATTATGGGGGGGAGCCTGGGGTCGCGTGCAATTAATGAGGCGGTTCGCGCTGCGCTCCCCGATTTGCTTGTCGATTACCAGATTTGTCATTTGTGCGGGCGGGGTAATCTCGACCCGGCTCTCGACCAGACCGAAGGTTACGCGCAGTTTGAATATGTCGCGGATGATTTGACCCATCTCTTTGCGGCGGCCGATTTTATAGTTTCTCGCGCAGGTGCTACCGCGCTATTTGAATTTCTTTCGCTTCAAAAACCCGCGCTTTTGATTCCCCTTTCTCTGCAAGCCAGTCGCGGAGATCAGATCGAGAATGCCGAGGCTTTTCGAAATGCCGGTTATAGCCTCGTCCTTTCAGAAGAGGGGCTTACGCCCGACAGACTTTGCAAAGCTATTCGCAATTTGTGTGATCAGAGTGATGCGCTCCGTCAGTCCATGTCTGATTGGCGCAGGCGCGACGCTGTTGTGGAAATTCTCTCAATCCTCGCCAGTTGTCTGAATAAGAATTGATTACTATGGCACAAGAAAGACATCCATCTGTTAAACCCTCTCGATTTGTAAGAGAGGCTGTTACGCTGAAGTCCATTTTGGTGGGCATGGTGGTTATTCTTCTGGCTGACGCGTACATCACATGGGGCATGGTGCATCTGGCTTCTCGTATGAATAAGTCCTATCTGCCGATGGGGCTGTTTTTTGTGTATGTGGTTCTGGTTTTGACAAATATCGCGTTTGATCGGGCGAAGAGCAGGTGGGCACTGTCTCAGGCTGAGATGCAAGTTGCGCTCGGTATGGGATTGATTGGGGCGTTTTTCCCATTTTTTGGTCTGGCGAGTTTTTTACCTACGGTGATTGCGGCGCCTTTTTATCTGGATACGCCAGAGAATGGCTGGCGCGAGCTTTTGCACGAGCATATTCCCAGGTGGATTGTGTTGCACAATGAAGATGGAGCGGCTACGCTGTTTTACGAGGGGCTTGCGCCGCATCAGCCGATTCCGTGGGGTGCGTGGGTGGTGCCGCTTTTCTGGTGGGGGGCGTTGATTTTTGCAATTGGTTGGTTGACGTTGTGTATTATGGTGATTTTGCGGAAGCAGTGGGTGGAAAATGAGCGGTTGGAATACCCGTTGATGAATGTGAGTATTAAGATGGCTGCCGGGTCAGAGGATGCGGAGGGCATTGCGCACATGGTTAGGCAGCGGGGGTTTAAGGTTGGCTGTTTTTTGGGTGCTATAGCTGTGTTGTGGAATATTGTGACGTTTTTTTATCCTTTGATACCGCGTTTGCCCACGACGCCAAATGCCGCCAGTTGGTTGCGCTGGATGGAGGGCGCGCCGACGTTCTGGGTGCAGATCAGTATTTATATTATTGGCTTTGCCTATTTTGCGCGCGTGGAGGCTCTGTTCAGTTTTTGGGTGTTTTTTGTTTTGACGGGTATTGAGATGTCTGTGTTTGACCGTCTCGGCGTGGGATCTTCTGTTGGACAAGGGGGGCTGGAGGCGGTTCGGTCTCAGAGTTTTGGCGCGTTTGTGATGATTGTGCTGGTGAGTTTGTGGATGTCGCGGGGGCATTTAAAGGGTGTGTTTCGGAAGGCATTTAAGGGTGATGCCGAGGTGGATGATTCTCGGGAGGTGTTGTCTTATCGGACGGCGGTGTTTGGTCTGGGGATTGGACTTCTTTTTGTGGGTGGATGGTTGCATTTGGCGGGTATGGAATTGAAGGTGCTGGTGCTTTATATGTTTTTTGCTGTGGCAGCCTATATCGGCTTGTCCCGGATTGTGGCTGAGATGGGGTTGCCCTATGCGAATATCTCGGATACGGCACTGAATTTTGCGCCTATTTATATTTTGGGGTCGCGTGCGATTTCAGCGCCTTCTATGGTGAGTCAGGGGTTTATCTATGCGCTTTTTGCCACGACGCGCGGGTTCCTCGGTCCGCCTCTGGCACAGACGCTGAAGCTGACGAGTGGGTTGAAGTTTCGGCGCAATAGATTGATTGGTGCGATTGCAATTGCACTGGTGTTGGGATTTTTCGTATCCATCGGCGATACGGTTTATACTGCTTATCGGCACGGCGGATATAACCTGGGAGGGTTGACGAGGGTGGCGGGCGTTCGGAATAATTATCAAAGAGCCGTGACGTGGATCCGCAATCCCAAACCTCCGGATTGGGATCGGCTCACGTTTGCCGGTTCTGGTATGGCGATTGTATTGTTGTTGACCTTTTTGCGATACAACTTTATCTGGTGGCCTTTGCCCGCTGTTGGTCTGGCACTGCAGGGTATGTATATGGCGCGTCGTCTGGTGTTTCCGGTTTTTATGGTGTGGATCTATAAGTCGCTTATTCTGAAGTTTGGGGGCGTTGGGATGTATCGCAGAGGGCAGCCATTTTTTATTGGTTTGATGGTGGGTTATGCTTTTGCGGTGTTTTTTTCGACTTTGATCGATCATCTCTTTTTTTATGGGCACGGTCACGTCGTGCATGATTTTTGAGAGAAACCGATAGGAGGGAATAATGGGAAAGAAACGGATTAACAGATGTATCGAGCTTCTCGAACAGGGCGAGTATCTCTATTATACGGGTGCTGGCCCTCTTACTTATGAGAATGGGAAGAAGCAGGCAAAGACGTGGGCGGATTTTTTGATGGTGGATTACGAGCATAGTCCGTTTGATGTGGTTGGTCTGCGCGCGTTTATGCAGGGGCTGGTGGATGGCGGTCCCACAAATTCGGGGCATCGCACACCGACTGTGTTTGCGACGCTGCCGTCCAATTGTCGTACGGTTCAGGAGGTTCGCGCCAATGCGTGGCAGATCAGGCATGTTTTGAGTTCGGGAGTACACGGTATTTTGCATACGCATGCGCGGCAGGCCGATGCGGTGAGGGCGTTTGTCGAGGAGTGCAGGTATCCCTTCCAGACAGCCGGGCTGGATCGCGGATTGGTGCAGGGGCAGCGCGGGGCGGGTGGTCAGGGATATGCCGCGGGTATCTGGGGTCTCAAGGGTCCGGAGTACACGCAGGTAGCCGATCCATGGCCGCTGAATCCAGATGGGGAGTTGATGTTGGGGCTTAAAATTGAGGATCGGGAGTGCGTTGCAAATGCCGAGTATATATGCAAGGTGCCGGGGCTGGCATTTGCGGAGTGGGGACCGGGGGATATGGGTATGTCCTACGGTTTTGCCGATGCCCACGATCCGCCGTATCCGCCGATTATGGAGGAGGCTCGAAGTATTGTGAAGGGTGCGTGTGATGAGAATGGAATTCATTTTTTGTGTTCGTGGAAGGATTCTTCAAAGAGTGCAGAGGAAAATATTCGATTTTTGATGGATTGGGGCGTCAGGATTCTCTCTGGCGGCGGAGAAGATCAGGCGAGAATTGGTCGCGCAATTTCAGGTAGGCAGATGCCTGTGTGAGGGAAGGTCGATAGAAAAGAGCTGAAAGAGGACGCAGGAGTGGTCTTTCAAATCAGTTTGTTTATTAACTTAATCCAGAAGATTTTGATTGTCATTGCGGCATGATTTTAGCCGCAATCCAGTGGTTTTGGTTGTCATTGTGGCATGGTGTTGAGCCGCCGCGCAAGCACAGTGCCAGTAATCCAGTCTATCAAAATAAAAAATGTTAGCTAATTTTTTGGGAATTATACACCAAAAGGCCGGAGAATTTTTGTGTCTGGTTTACTCATCCAACACGCCAGATGGCAAGGGGCACTCGTTACGCCAGATGACACATGGCTCGAAGGCGGAGCAAAATGTGGTTGCATCTGCATAGGTTGTGATGAACCGCTCGTTCTGCGACGAGGAGAGAAAAAGCGGTGGCACTTTGCTCACCGTTCAGAAACTTCCTGTGGTGGAGAAACATATATCCACAAAGTAGTTAAAGCCTGGATCGCTGAAAAACTGATCGGTCAGATTATTCCATTATCATCACATCCTGAATTAGATAGTCCTCAAGGATTTTGTGTTGAAAAGGGATGGCAAGAGGAGCACAGTAAGGAGACTGATAGAATATATGATGTGGTTCTCGAAGGTATGTTTCTATACGAAAAAGCCGAACAAGGGAAGCGGGGATGTCTCATATTTGAGGTGTATTACAGCAATGCAAAAGATGATGAATTTAAGTTACAAACGCAAAAAGAAGGGAGTTATATCCTTGAGGTCAATGCGAAGGAATTTTATGGGGATGGACGGGAAAATCTTACCGTAGAAAGGCTCGTAGAAAATAGTGATTGGATATGGTTTACAGAAAATCAGAAACTTTGGGAATATAATTCAAGCAAAGATGTGCGTGAGATTGTAGGAGATTGGATTGCTAAAGAAATTTGGATTGCTAAAGAAATAATGGACGAGCCTGTGCATTCTAAAGAAAAACAGGATCCTATAAGGAGAGGACCATTTTACCGCCAATTTCCTTTTGGAGAAGAAAATGATCATATAATGGATGGGCCATTTAAGGAATGTGGTGTTGGATTCTATAATGGGTACTTTGAAAGAGAGGTTCCTTTTTATTTTAATGGAGAAAAGTGCTGGCGAAATAGATATAGCCAGAAAACTGGTAGAATATATGACATTGTTTTTCAAGGTTGTTTTGTAGGCATATTTGCCAAAAATAGCAAGAGAGGGCATTTGATATTTCAGTTGGTAAAGCACTTTAATGCACATGATGATGATTTTAAGCTACAAATACGAAAAGCAAAGTTTTGTGTTCTTGAAGTCGATATACATAGGTTCTCTGGGGATGGATTGAAACCTCCTACTGCTGAGAGGCTCATGGCAAATAGCCGGTGGGTATGGTGATAGACGAACAAGAGAAATTTAAAAAGGAGAATTCGGCTGTTTAGTAATTTTTTAATTTTTTTTGGGACCAATGAGTTTCAAGGGCGAATGTGTAGAGATTAAGGGAAATTTGCTTGGCGACATTTATCAGGGCAAACTACCTCGTTTCTGCCGTCGCCATGATTGATAGTTTGAGGAATATATGACACAGGCTGGTGGACCCGCTGCGATAAACGGATTTCTCTATCAGATCCTTCACCATATTGAGTGGATAGCCGATGTTAGGTTGGAAAGAACTGATCAAGAGGTAAAGAATGCTCTTCTTGTATTGGAGCCTCGAAATGGTGGAGACGCACGGGCGGAAGCACCTGACCAATATCTCGTCGAACAGTACAAGACGCGGGCCAACGGTACATGGGCACTCACTGACGTGGAAACTATCCTGCGCGATCTTCGTAAGGCTGTGCCGCCTTCGTTGCCCGCGAATGCCCACTATCGCTTCGTGACTGATGGACGCGCCGGAGGGTTAGGAGAGTTCAAGGCTTTCCTTAAAGCATTAAAGTCGGTAGAAGGGCCAGATTATCTCGATAATGACGAAAAGAGAAAGTTCAGAAGCGGACTTAATGTAACTAACCGTGAATTTTTCGACCATATCGTCAAGAAAACACGAAACGGTGAACCCCAACTGCCTGCCAATGAACGCGCTGTTGTCTTTCACTTGCTTTCCCACTTTGAAATGGAATTCTGTGTAACCAGTAGTGGTCTGATCGAAAAAATTGAGGGGATTCTATGTCCTTACGTCGCCGATCTTCACGATGAGCGTAGAGTTCGGGAGCGTTTGGTTGGTCTCCTGATGGAGAGATTAAGTAATGGGGAAACACGGCTAAACCCTACCGGCCTTGGTAGCTTACTCCGGGAGGCCGGCCTTAGTATAGAACGGCTTCGTAATCTGACGCGACTTCCCGAAACGATGGCTGAGTTGAACCAGGCTCGTTTGGGTCGTATAGGGTATCAGCGCGAGAAAGATGTACGGGAGGTGCCGGACTGGCCGGAAGCGAAGCC
>JAPOXY010000034.1 GCA_026706845.1 Gemmatimonadota bacterium | reverse complement strand
TGTATGACAATAAAAAAACAGGTGTAATTTTGCATTATGATGTTCAATATCTCAGCACAGGCGCGACGTGAAATGTTGCGAAGAGGGATTCCAGAAGCCTGGGTTCGTGATATTATGGAAAACCCGGGGCAAATTGTCCCTGTTCGAGGAGAAAAGAAAGCATATCAATCCTTAAGAGATCTGAAAGGTAAGAAATATCTGGTGCGTGTCATTGTTGCTGATGATAAAGATCCATGTGTTGTCGTTACGGTTTATCTCACGAGCAAAATTGCGAAATACTGGAGGCCAACATGAAAGTGAACTACGATTCTGAAGTCGACGTGTTGCGTATCATTTTTATGGATACGCCGATTGAGGAAAGTGATGAAGAAAAACCGGGTCTAATCCTGGATTATGATAAGGATGGAAATATCGTTGGGCTCGAAGTTTTGGATGCTTCTTTGCGCGTGAAGAATCCCAAAGCCGTTGAATATGCTGTTGATTGATGTACCCTCCGCGTTAAAGCGACATCAAAACTTAAACTTTTGTCGAAATTTTGCCGCGCCATTTTCATCGATACCCGCCTCCACTTCAGCCCAATCTACCCGACTGAGATGGGCATCGACATAAGCATCTCCCACGCTGTAGAGCACGATTCCAATGGTCGAAAAGAGGTACAGGTTCCGTTCCTGAGTCCCCTGATCCTTGATCTGTTTGCGACGCACCACCCATGCGATGGCCGAAGCTACCTCTGCGGTCGCAATCACGCTGCCCTTTACGCGCTTGCCATTGTAAAATTGTCCCCATCCCGGCAGTGCGATGGACCGCAATACCGCACCGCGCACGCGGCGGTCCGATGAGAGAGAGTCGGGCTGAGATTCCGCACTCCAGGAAGGGACACTCGCGAAGAAAAGCGCGAAGATGAGTAACAATCTTTTGCCCATTGTGTTTCTCTTATAGGTGAGACGTCCACCCAACCCACCAGTCTCCAACCCCAGTCCCCAGCCCCTCTCTTTGCTGTTTGCACTTGCCGCCCCATCCGTGTTCATCAGTGTTCATCGGTGGTCGCTTTTTCCACATACACATAATACGCCCCCAACGAGATGCCATTCCCATCGGTGAGTTCGGTTTCGAGGCTCGTTTCACCAGCCTGGAGGGTGTAGGTGAAGGCGATGCCTTTGTCTTCGGAGCCGATGGATTGCGATTGTTCTTTCCCTGCGACTTTGATGCGGGCGGTGCTGACGGGAATAGCGTTGCCACCGTAGTAGGGTGTGAGTTTACCTGGGATGCCTTCGGTGATGGCGCGGTCTTCTTCGCGGGGCCATCGGCGCAGTTCAAAGGTGTAGTCACCCGCTTCGGCCACGTCAATTGCCCAGCGACCATTGCATTCCATTCCGCGGCGAATCGAAGCCTGATTCCAGGCCGATTCGCTGTTTTCGTTGTGCCAGTCGTGGGTTGTGATCACAGAGACGGGTTCGCTTTCAGAGCCGACGATGATGGGCACGTCTTCGCCAAAGCGTTCGGAGACAAGTGCCCACCAGTCTTCGTAGTGCTGGCGCAGTTCTGCGACGACATCGGGATGCTGCTCGGCGACATTGTGGCGTTGTCCGGGATCGCTATCCATGTCGTAGAGTTCTTCGCCGTTGATGAGCCGCCAGCGCTGTGTCATGGTCGCGCATTTGCGCCATTTGATGGGGTTTTCCACCCGCTGAGAGTCTGTGACCAGTGTGCGGTCGGGCCAGTTGTCCGTGCCTTCGAGGAGGGGTTTGACGCTGGTGCCGTTGATGCGTTCGCGGGCTTCGTCGGAGATGGGGACGTCACAGAGGTCGCAAAGGGTGGGCAAGAAGTCGATGTTGGCAATGAGGGTGTCGATGTCCCGTCCGCTGGTGTATCCACCCGCGGGCCAGTGAAAGAAGAAGGGGACGCGATGCCCGCCTTCGTATTCCGAGCCTTTTTTGCCGCGCATGCCATCGTTGAAACCATCTGTGACATAGGCATTGCCGTCGAGGTTGCAGCCATTGGCTGTGCCATTGTCGGTCATGAAGATGAAGATGGTGTTTTCTTCCAATTCCTTTTCGCGGAGGAAGCCGCGCATGAGGCCGACGTTTTCGTCGATGTTGGTGATCATGCCGTAAAAGCGGTCACGCTGGCCGGGCAAGCCATCGCCGTTGTAGAGTTCGCGGTAGTGATCGGCTATGTTGAAAGGACCGTGCGGCGCGTTGGTGGGGATGTAGCAGAAGAAGGGCGTGTCGCCACAGTCTTCGATAAATTTTTTGGCTTCGTCAAACCAGATGTCCGTGCAGTAGCCTCTGAATTTTTCGGGTACGCCATTGCGGAAGTACGTGTCGTTGAAATAGGTATTGCCCCAGTAGTCAGGAGTCTGGTGTACGCCGCCGCCGCCGTGGTAAACGACCGTGTCAAAGCCCCGATTGTGCGGGTGAAATGGATAGTTGTCGCCCAGGTGCCATTTGCCAAACATGCCGGTGCGATATCCCGCTGCTTTGAAAAAGTCTGCGATGGTGGTTTCGTCTTTGCGCAATAGCGAGCGTCCCGCAATGGTGTGCCACACGCCCGTGCAGTTGCAATAGCGTCCCGTCATAATGCCCGCCCGGGTGGGCGCGCAGGTGGGACCGACGTGGTAATTGGTAAATCGCACGCTTTCGGTATAAAGCTTGTCGAGGTTGGGCGTCTGGATGATGTCATTGCCGTGGCATCCAAGGTCGCCATAGCCCTGATCATCGGTAATTACAAAGACTACGTTGGGAGAAGACATAGGTATAAAAACTCCTTTCAGAACAGAAGAGGGGCTGCGTATTCGGGTGAATATCTCAAGCAGCGATAGATGACGGGGCGCCCGTTTTCGTGGCGATAGGGGTTGATAAATTCCCAGACGATTTCCCCATCTGGCGCGACTTCAAAAAGTCGGGTCTTACCGCCTTCGCATATCAGGGTGTTGCCATTGGGCAGGCGCTGGGCACCGGAAATGGCCGCGCTGAAGAACGCTTCTTTGGGGTCTGCGACGTATTCCCATTCGATGGTTTCGGTAAGGGGATTGAGTTCAATTACGCGAGAATATCCGCGCAGGGTGCCGTTGTCGAAGATCAGTACATTGCCGTTTGCGAGTATGTGGGGTTTGTGCTGCCCGTCGATGATGCCGGGTCCCCATGCCCAGACAATGTCGCCAGTGTCGTAGTCAATCACGCCGATGACGTCGTTGCTGCGGTAGGAGAAGAAGATGTTGCCGGGTTTGAAGCGCGCGTCACCCTCGTTTTTATGAGGTGGAATGAGTTGGAGCGTGTTGTTGTGCGCCCAGTCAAAGGCAAATCGTCCGGTGGCGCGATCCAGAACGTGTTGCCATGCTTCGGGGGATAGACAGGCTTCGAGGTCCTCCAGATGCTCTTCGCCTTTCCACTCCCAGACCAATTCTTTGTCTCGCGTAATCTCAATCATATACGGGTGGCGTTTGAGTTCAGGTCCCAGGGGCGGGCACATGGTTTCGTTGAGCGTGTGGATGAGCAGATTCCCATTGTCGCGCACCTGATAGTCGTGGTCGGTGCGGCAGCGCACGCGCCAGACGAGTGTGCTGTCGGGATCGTATTCAAAAATGCCGACGTTGCTGCACTGCGTGACGCCCGAGCGGTCGTGGGTGGGTACCAGAAGATGGCCGTTGGGCAGCAATCGGCAGTGGGACTGGACGGTGTGTTGCGTGAGGTGCCATGTGTGGGCGGGTTCTCCGTTCATGTCGATGAGGTACACCACGGCTTCTTTGCCGACTTCCCAGTTTGGTTCCGCAAAGGTTTCTGAAAATAGGGTGTAGCCTTCATAAGCTTTGTCGGGTTTGTACTGTGTGATGCCTGACATTTCAAGCGGTCTCCTTCGCCAGGCCCCATTCCGCGCGGTATTCTTCGATGGACTTGCGTTCGGACAGATCTGCTTTGGGTATTACGTCGGGGTCTTTGCCCATGTGTCGCTGGTCCGTGGCTTCTGTGGCGAGTTGGTAGCGCGTGTCGCTGCTGATGCGAAAGCGGTTGGTGGTGTTTTCGAGAGAGGCGTGCATGAAGTACATGCCGAAGATGACGACATCGCCTGCCTGAAATGGCGTGGCTGCCCATGTGGTGCCGAGGGTTTCTATGACATCGTAGGGGTCGTTGGAGAATGCGCCCTGGATCAAGTCGTCGTGTGCATCCGATGCGCCGTAGGTATTGCGAAGATGTTCGAGTTTGTGCGATCCCAGGCAGAGGGCGAGTGGTCCCATGTCGAGTGAGATGTCGCCCAGAGCTGTCCACATGGTATAGAGATTGTTGGTGCCCGCGCCCATATATACGATGTCGCAGTGCATTCCCGCATTGCCACCCGTTCTGACGGCGCGCAGCCATTTGTGATCGAGCGAGAGGGCGGGACCACCCAAAAAGCGACCGAAGAAGTCCATTGTGTTTTTGCCATCGACGATGTTGAGAAAGCCGGGCCATGTTTTGACCAGGCTGTCTTTGAAGCGCATGGAGCGTTTTCTATCGCCGATGATGGCATCTTCAAGTGTCGATCCTTCGGCGAGCAGGTCCTGGCTTTCCATGTGATCGACAACTTCTTTTCGCGCTTTCATGATGTCTTCGCGGTTGTGGAAGTTGCGGATGATGAGATACCCGTCTTCTTCCATTCGCTGTCTCAATGCTTCCGTGTCTGTGAGGATGTCGTTGGATTCCCTCGGCGAGAAGATGGTTTCTCCAAATACGAGTTCTTTTCCGCTCATTCTGACTTTTGTGCCGTCGGGTGTTTGAAAAGTAGGCATGATGTGCTCCTTATATCATTGGTTGGTTATTCCGTTGCGGTCAGTTTTCATACCTCCGTTTCGCAATGTCGGTGAGTTCGCGCGCGATACTAACATTTGCGGGGTCGTCAATGACGTTGCGAAATTCATTCGGGTCGTTTTCGAGATCAAAGAGTTCAGAGCGTGCCCAACTCAGATAATTGAGTTTCCAGCGATCTGTGCGAACCATGAGGATTGGCGGGTTGCCCACATACCGATTGTCTCGCGTGAAGACACTGTGACAAAAATCGTATTCGGAGTAGGCATATTCGCGCGGCTGGTAGGTTCGGTTGTCAAACAGAGGGGCAAAACTGCGTCCGTGGATATTTTGGGGAATGGGCAAGTTGCACAATTCGGCGAGTGTGGGGTAGAGGTCCACATGTTCGACGAGGTGGTTGTGCGAGGTGTTGGCCTGCATGTCTCCGGGCAGGCGGATGATGAGTGGTACGCAGACCGATTGTTCATACATGTTGTGTTTGGTCCACATGCGATGTGCGCCGGCCATTTCGCCGTGGTCTGAGGTATAGACGATGATGGTGTTCTGGTCGAGGCCGAGGTCGTAGAGTGTGTCGAGTACTTTGCCGATGCACGCGTCCATCTGGCTGATGTTGCCGTAGTATCCGGCGAGTGCGCGGCCGAGTTCTTCGTCTGTTTGCGCGTACCACCCCCGCTGTTTGGCGCGCATGAGGTGGCCTTCAAAGCCGGTTTCCAGCGCGTTGTCACTGCGTTCGGGCAGGGTGAGGGTTTCGGGATTGTAGAGGTCGAAGTATTGCTGCATGGGGACGAGGGGCGTGTGCGGCATGAAGTAGGATGACCAGAGGATAAAGGGTTTGTTGGGGTCCCTTTTTTCGCGCAGATACCGCACGGTTTCGTCGGCGTAATACGTGTCTTGAAAATACCGCGCTGATAATTTGGACGGTCGTCCCGATGTGCCACCTCCGCCGCCCTGGTCCCGCTGGAGTTCCCGCCATTCTTCATCTGTGAGTGTTTTTCTAAAGTTTCCCATTTCCAGGCGGTAATCAAATCCGTGTTTTTGCGTTTCATCCACAAAGTGCATTTTGCCTATTGCCCCGGTTTGATAGCCGTGTTCGGCAAAGTGATGGGCAATGGTGTGCGTGTTGGGGGATAGTGCGTCTTGTAAGATGCGCGCGCCGTGGGTGTGGGGGTATTGCGAGGTGATGATTGAGCCGCGCGCGGGTACACAGACGGGAGATTGGCAGTAGGCTCTGTTAAAGCGAATGCCAGATGCGGCAATGCGGTCGATATTCGGGGTTTGTACTTCTGCGTGACCATAACACCCCGATGCAGCGGTCTGGTGCTGATCAGAGCAGAAAAAGAGGATGTTGGGGCGATGGTTGGTCATTGTATCAACTCTGCTTTCAGCCGTTCAATATGCGCTGAGACGCCCGGGTTGTCGATGATGTCGTTGTTTTCGAGTGGGTCGGTGTCCAGGTCAAAGAGCATGGATGTGTCGCCAAATCCTTCGATGTATTTGTAGCGGCCGTCATAAGCCATGCGCCAGTTGCCCAGACCGGATAGGACGATGTCTCGATGCGTACTGGTTGTGCCTTCGAGGAGATTGCGGAGGGATCGGCTGTCCATGTCGTCGGGAATGCCCAGGCCCGCGTAGTCGAGGAAGGTGGCAGTGAGGTCCAGGTTGGTTGTGGGCAGGTCATGGGTTATGCCCTGCTGTACACCGGGTCCCGATATGACGAGGGGCACGCTGGCCGAGGGGTGCAGGGGTTTGCCCTTGCCCCAGGAGTTGTGGTCGCCGAGCATTTCACCGTGATCCGAGGAAAAGACGATGAGGGTATTGTCCAATTCGCCCCGTTCTTCGAGCAGGTCTAAGTAGAGACCAACCTGATGGTCGATATTTTCGACCATGGCGGAGTAGTTTCGCCTGGCTCTGAGGAGTTCATCGGGCGTGAGTTGGTCGTTGCGGTTCGGCTGTGGGAAATCGACGTTTTCGTAGAGTTTTGCCATGCTTTCCGTGATGTCCAGGGGCAGGTGGGGGCCGTTGAAATTGACCTGTATGAACCAGGGTTTGCCCTCGGGGACTGATTGGATGAGGTCCCGGCCGTTTTGCCCGATCCAGTTGTCGCAATAGGCGTCATCGGGCAGTGGCGTGGGAAAGGTACTGCGCTGGCCTTTGCGGTTGGCAAAGTCATTGAGGTGTATCTGGCGCAGGCCGCGCTCTTCGAGGTATTGCAAATAGGGTCCTTGCGGTTTTTCGCGCCCGCTGTTGGCGCCGTCTATTTTGCCTTCGTTGTTGATGCCGTCCGAGAATCCCCATTCGTTCAAATGGCGTTTGCCATCCAGTCCCCAGGCCGGGAGGTTGGATGTGCAGGTGCCTTTGTTGAGGTCGAATTTTCCGCATCCCAGTGTGTGGTATCCGCTGTCGCGGAGCATGCTGTAAACAGTGGCGCGGTCTGTGGGATAGTCGTCGCTGTTTCCTTTGACGGGACAGTTGTCGTATTCTGTGCCGGCTGCAACACAGGCGCGACTGGGCGCGCATACAGGTGCGGGACAGACGGTTTTGGAGAATGTTACTCCATTTTTTTGCAGGCGATCCAGATTGGGCGTGCGTACGGCAATGTCGGGATTGCTGCCGATCCAATCAAAGCGAAGTTGGTCGGGAAAAAAGAAGAGGATGTTGGGGCGATTAGATAGGTTTGGCATAAGAGTCTCCAGAATTTTTTGTTTTAATGACCTGTTATTTTTTCATCTCACTGAGATTTCCACCGTGGTAGCGTCCGTTGCCGCCAATGCGATTGGCTGCACAGCGCACGTCTCGAAACAGGCTCTGGCGTTTGGGTGGCATGGAGGCGAGCAGGTCCGGGTGTGGATGCCAGTTACTCCATTTGGCGCCGATGGTGTTGTAGAGGTTGAAGATGGCAACGCGGTCGGTTGTGTCATCTGTCCAGGGTGTGGCGCTGTGGGTGATGGCTTCGGTGAAGAAAAGCAGTGAGCCAGCCGGGCATTCGTAGGTGTCCCAGATGGGTGAGTTTGGGTCGTGAATGGATTCTGGCGCGGCATAAACTGCTTTGTGGCTGCCGCTGACGACCAGTGTTCCGCCTTTGCCTTTTTTTACAGGGGCGAGTTCCCAGACCACGCGGGTTAGACCGCTATACGCTTTGCCGGGGATGCACTGATAGTGGTGCGAGTCGATTGCAAAGCGAAACAGGCCGTTGCCATTGTGCGGGCGAAAGCCGCCGACTTCGCCAGTGCGCGTTGAGCGAAATCGAATGCCCGATGCTTCCATGCGAAAGCCATATCCATCGGGGCTGGCGAGATGGGGATGTGCGACAAATTCGTTCATAAAGCCGACGACTATGGGGTGGTCGGCGAGTTTTTGCAAGGGACCTGCGAGGTAGGATTGTTCGTGTTCGGGCAGCGATTGCGGGTTGTGTTTGACCTGTAGTGCAAATTCGCGCATGTCGCGTATGTCGTCATCGGAAAGGACGCCCGGAAAGAGCAACCAGCCGCGCGCATCAAAGAGGTATTTTTCCTCTTGCGTCGGCGCGATGACGGCTTCTCCATCGGCGTTGGTTTGCGTGAGGTCTTCTGGTTCGACGGTCATGTTGACGCCGAGGTTTTTATCGACGATGAATGGTGTGTTATTGGACATTGGTTGCTCCTGTTCGTTATGGAAGATATTGCGCTTGTGCGTTTTTGGTTGGGTCAAAGCTCGGATTGTACGCCCAGGATGTGCCGTTGGCTTGCATTGCCTCGTGGATGAGTTGTCTGCGATACAGGCTGTCTAAATTGGCTTCGGCTATGGCGTCGAGGTCATAGTTGTCGAGGATGCGCGTGCGAAGATGGGTTTCGATTTCCGCATGGTCTGGCTGACCGCTGAGATTATTCCATTCGCCCGGGTCGGCGTCGAGGTCAAAAAGCTGTGGTTCGTGTCCGTGGATGTGGTTGTATTTGTAATTGTTTTTGCGAATCATGACGCAGGGGGCGCCGACTGCTTCGTGGGCTTCAACAATAATTTCTCGGTCTTCTGTTTCTGCGCCTTCAATGAGGGGTATCAGGCTGGAGCCGTCGCAGGGGTAGTGGTCTTCCAATCCCGCCATGTCGCATAAGGTGGGCAACAGGTCAATGAGCGAGACGGGCTGGTCGATTGTGCTGCCGGCTTTGTAATGGTCTGGAAAGCGGATAAAGAAGGGTACGCGGCTGGACCAGTCGTAGAAGGTTCGTTTTTGGACCATTTCTTTTTCGCAGAGCATGTCGCCGTGATCGGAAAAGAAGATGACGATGGTGTTGTCGTCCAGGCCATTTTCTTTTAGCGAGGCGAGGAGTTCCCCGACTTTGTCGTCCATGTATGTGACGAGTCCGTAATAGGCGCGGCGGAGTTTGTAGAGGGCGTCCGGGTCGCGCAGGTCGTGTTTGCGCGTGCCGTGATAGGCGTTGAGCCATTTGTCCATCATGGAGTATGTGTCGTCCAGGTTGTCTGGTAAGGTGGGGATTTCGATGTCCGCATTTTCGTACATGTCCCAATAGGATTGGGGCGGCCAAAAGGGTTCGTGGGGGTGGTGATAAGACGCGCACAGGAGGAAGGGTTTGGGATTTTTCTGTGCGCCGATGGCGTGGAGGTATTCCAGTGATCGGAAGTGCGTTTCTTCGTCGTAGCTAAGAGGACCGTGCCATGTGTCGATTCGGATCTTGTGCCCGTCGTAATTTGCGGCGTTATACCTGCCTCTCTGTTCCATGATGGCCCGGTAATTTTCCCCTTTGGTTTCTTTGATGTGTATCCATTCGGGTTTGACCCACCGGAAATCTTCCGGGTAGATATCTGTGGTGAGGCGGCGGCTGAAGCCGTGGAGTTGGTCCGCACCTATGAAGTGCATTTTGCCAGATAGGACGGTGTCATATCCGGTGCGGGTGAGATGGTGGGCAAATGTGGGGATGTCCGAACGGAGTTCAGCACCGTTGTCATACGCCCCGATTTTTGCGGCGTTGTTCCCCGTCATGAAGCAGGCGCGTGCAGGTGAACAGAGCGGGAAGGGGGTATAGGCCGCATCAAAGCGAATGCCGTTTTCTGCCAGTGCGTTTAGTGCAGGCGTTTGGACGACGGGATGGCCATAAGCACCCGTGAGAAAGGGCGTCATCTGGTCTGATATGATCATGAGTATGTTGGGTTGAGACATGTGCTTCCTTCTGCCATCCTGATCCTATTCAGTGGGCAAGACGTTGATGGTTTTTCCCTCTCGATAGGCGATGGCATCTTCGATCATGCGAATGATGTCGTATTGCGGATTAAAGCCGATCAGGTCGCGCGCTTTGGTCAGGTCGAATTCGTAATGTGTAGGCGCGCCGTGTATGATGGCTTCCTGGTAGGGTATGTTCAGGCGTTGGGACAAGTACGGGATGGCTTCGGCCCATGTGAATGGTCGCGGTCCGCCGAGTTGAATGGCGTGTCCGGCGGCTTGTGTTTTGTTTAAGGCACAGATGCAGCCGTGTACTATGTCGCGTACGTCGGCAATGTGTTTTTTGTAGGAGCGACCTTTCATGTCTTTGAGCAGGAGGAGGCGTTCTTCGCCGCGCCAGAGGGCTTTGAGTTCGGGAAGCCCTTTGAGTTTGCTCAGGTAAAATTGGCGGAAGTCGAGGATTTCACCCGCTCCGACGACGAGGCAAAAACGCAAGATGGTGATGGGCAGTTGGTGGGTGCGCCAGTATCCGTAGCACATTTCTTCTCCGACGGATTTGGATAGGGCGTACCAACCGCTCGGTTCTCTGGGCATTGCGTCTTCTCGGATGGGTTTGTCCATTCCTTCAGGGGGATATTTGGCGTAGAGTGCGTCTGTGCTGGCAAAGATGAATTGCTTGAGGTTGTCCTGTTGGGTTGCGGCTTTGAGCATATGGAATGTGCCGCGCAGGTTGATTTCAAAGTAGTCGTTGTCCTTAAATGGACCGCCTCCCTGAAAGGCCGCGCCGAGGTGATAGATGATATCGACGCCATCGGTGACTTTTTCCACGTCTTCGTATTCGGTGAGGCTGCCTTCAATGAGTTCGAGGTCGATGCCCTCAAATTTTTCTACGCGCGGGTCTTTAGGCCATACAAGCCCGCGAACTTGATGCCCCTGTTCAACGAGTTGCGCCGCCAAATTGCCGCCTATGCGCCCTGTGATGCCGGTGATGAGTATTTTCATGGGGAGCCTCTTATTGCGTTAGGACGATTTTGTTCGTTTGGGGATGGATTATTGTTTTTTGCCTTCGGTTCGTTTGGGAGGTATTTCCATTCTATTTTAATTTTTATGCCTTCGGCGACCTACTTTTTGTCAGCAGCCACAAAAAGTAGGCAAAAAAGGCCGCTCTCAAACGCCGAGGGGCTTGCACAGCGCAAACCGTTTTTGTGGCAGTAAGCCAAGTAGTGGCCTTCAGAGTTGGATGCCATTAAGAATATTCGGTGCGAGACGGACTCGCGCGCTGTGCGGACGGTAGCCTTCAAACTTCAGGATTTCAGTAATCTATTTGCAGTATTTCTGGATCGTATCCGTATTTTTTAAGCAATCTTTTGGCATAGGGAATAACAGTTTTTTTAATTATTCCATGTGTATCAATATAGAGACCGTTTTTTAATTTCCGAGCATCCTCAAGGTTATTACCTGTCTTATTGATTAAATCACTTTTGCCTTGGACTTTTTTTATAGGACAGTCCGACGGTTTCAAATCTCCTTTGTCGATCAACCAATTCGCAGTATTTACAAGAATTTCATATTTATATCTTAAATCATAATTATCACCGTCTATTTGCATCCATTTGGATTTTTCGGTCTGGTTCTTGGTTTGACATGAGGTTTTGGTGTTAGGGCGATTTGTTGTTGGAACTTTTTGTTCCGATTCAGAGGAGAGGAGCCAGTTTTCCTGTTTAGAACGAATAAACCGCAAAACTTCGCTATTTTCTGGCTTAAAATCACAAACTTCCTCCACTGTTTCTATCAATATCTCTACCAGTAATTCATGAGGCTCTTTAATGACGCTATTCCACGCTTCAGGTAGGCTTTCTCTTATAGCTTTCTCTTTTTGGCGGTTCTTCAGAATGGACTCTGCCTGTTGAACTGCCTCACCAGACACAACATTTTCACGAGAAAGAAAACGGCCAAATTTGTCAATGATATCCTCTATCTCTTGTTCCAAAATATCAAAGGTATAAAATTTGCGATCATCCCAATCGCCTTCTTTTAAGGGAAGATAGAACCACCACTCAATTCCATTTGTCAGAATTGCTAACTTAATGCCTTTTTTAAAGGAATAACCAAGGAGTTGTTCTTGATGATTTTCTAAGTTTTCCTGTGGTCTCTTGGCTTCAATAAACACCTTATCGTCGCCATTGATCTGCAAGGCGTAATCAACTTTGTCAGAATCAATTTTTCCAGGGACAACTTTATATTCAGGTATGATCTCACGACGTCCCCAACCGAGCAAATCCAAGATAGGAAGAATGATCCATTCTCTGGCTTGCGCTTCGTTCCATGTAGCAATACTGTGATCATTTCTGATCTCTTTTATACAATCGCTCAATGCCCGCATTATTAATCCTCTAATTTTTAAGATTTCAGGATGGCCCCCAAACTTCGGAATGTTACCACTTTATTTGTAGTATTACTGGATCGTATCCGTATTTTTCGAGCAGTCTTTTGGCATATCTTTCAGCACGCTTGCTATGACTTTCAATATAGAGACTATTTTTTAGTTTTTTCTTTCTACTAAATTTTTTACCTGTTGAATGTATTGGTGTGCTATTGATTAAGTAATTCTTTGCTTGGGGGCTTACTTTTAAAGGACAGTCTGAAGGTGTCAAATGTCCTTTTTCGATCAACCAATTTGCAGTTTTTATCAGTATTTCATTTTTCTGGCTTAATTTATAATTTTCGCTGCCAATTTGCATCCGTTTGGGTTTTTCTGTCGCTTGCATGGTCGTTTTCTCCTCGTAAAAATTCGGTATGCACTGCCCTTAACAAATAATTCGCTATCTTGAGAAAAGTCAATGGCATTTTCGCTTGCTTCATGCGTGTATATTCGTTTCCATAGACGTACGATCATCCGCTGCTTTTGCCTTTCATCTGCGTTTATCTGTGGATGCATTTGCTTTTATCCTGATCATCCTTTCATCCTGCACATCCTGATTCTGACTGAGGAGGTCTATAATGGCTGTTATTTCCCGTGACGAACTGAGAGCGCGCATTGGCAAGGTGCCGCGTGTGTCTCTGGGGCATTTGCCCACGCCGCTCGAATTTTGTGAACGGTTGACTGAAGCGGTTGGTGGTCCAAAAATTTATATTAAACGCGATGATTGTACGGGTCTGGCATTTGGCGGCAATAAGACGCGGCAGTTGGAGTTTACGATTGCACAGGGTCTGGTTCGCGGTGCAGATGTGCTTATCGGAGGTGCGGGGTCTCAGTCCAATCACAGTCGGCAGTTGGCAGCGGCAGCGGCAAAGATAGGGGTGGATTGTGCGCTGGTTTTGGTGAAGGACCACAAGAGCGGCAGTACGCAGGGCAATTTGCTGTTGGATAATTTATTGGGTGCTTATGTCGATCTGATCGATGTTGAAACGCAGGAGTTGTTGGACGATGCCAAGCAGGCACTGATAGAAAAATTTGAGCGCAAAGGACGAAAGCCTTTTGTGGTGATGCAACCGGCCAATCGCCCGTTTGGCGCAATGGGTTACGCGCTGTGTATGGCAGAGATGATGGATCAGTTCGATGCGATAGGTGAAACGCCTACAACTGTTGTTGTGTGTTCGGGCAGTTGTACACAGCCGGGTTTGATTTTTGGGAAGACCGCTTTGGGTCTGGATATGCGGATTGTGGGTGTGAGGCCCATTTTGTGGTCCTATGATCTCAAAGACGCATTTTTGGTTATATTGAGAAAAATGGCGGAGATTCTGGATGTGGATGTCGCGTTTGATGAATCTATAATTGAAAATGTGGATCGGTATGTCGGTGAGGAGGGGTATGGGTATTGTTCTCCCGAGGGCAATGACGCGATACGGCTATTGGCACAAACAGAGGGGATTTTGCTGGAGCCGATTTATACGGGTAAGACGCTGGCGGGTTTGATCGATATGGTGAACCAGGGCGAGATTGGCAAAGATGAGACGGTGGTGATGGTGCATACGGGAGGGACGCCCGCGTTATTTGCTTATACAGAGGAATTGTTGGATTAGTCTTTGATCAGGAGCACACTATGTCTGCATTATCTCCGGAGCAAGTCGAATTTTTTCACCAGAACGGCTATCTCTCGATTGGCAAACTTCTCGAGGATGAACACATTGAGATATTGCGCCGAGAATACGACCGCGAATTTGCAGCCGCGCGGAAGGATAATCGCTTTCGCAATCTCGCCATTAGCAATACCGACGATCTCAGTGAAAAAAATGACGCGCCCACACAAATGCTACAAATTATGCAAATGTGTGAGCGCAATCTGCACTACCGGGAACTGATCTACTACGATCCCATACTCGATATTGCCGAGTCGCTCATCGGTCCCAATATTCAACTTTTCCACGATCAGGCGCTCTTCAAGCCCGCACACAATGGAGATGCGGTTTTCTGGCACCAAGACAATGGGTACTGGCAATGCAGGCCGGCGAATCTCGTCTCATGCTGGCTCACTCTGGACGATGCCGATGTCGAGAACGGAGCTATGCACGTTATTCCCGGCTCTCATCTTCGGCCATTTACTCATGAGCGTTCATCTCAAACCGATGCGCTGTTTGATCTCGAAGATCAGGTGGAGATATCCAGAGCCGAAATTATCGAGTTGCCCGCCGGTGGTGTTATGTTTCACCATTGCCAAACCCTGCATTACACACCGCCCAATCACACAGATCGCCAGCGCAGGGCCTTTGCCATCCATTTTATGATTCCAGGTACAAAGCGTCAGAATACCGGGGAGTACATGCCCGTTTCATTCGGCCGTCCGATGTTGCGTATGCACATCTGATGCACGCAAAAAGGGCGAGTCCGAAGACTCGCCCTTTGATATGTTTGCTGCATGGTTTGGGTTAATTGCCCGGCATGATCGTCACGCGGATTATGCTATTGACCGCGGGGATGTGGTCGCCATTGGCAATGCGCACGGTGTTGTCCGGATCTGGCGCACCTGTGTTGGGGCCAGACTGACGTGGCGCCTGGTCGAGACCAACGCCGAGGGGCTGGTTGATCTCTGTACCGGCATACCACAATTGGATCATTGACGTAATATCGCCCATTATTGCCGATCCGTCCTCTCCAAAGAGGGGAATACCTTCCTCGTCGGGGGCAAAGAACAGATCATTGGAGAAGACAAACATCGTGGCAAAGGACAGGCGTGCGCCTGCTGACGCGCTGAAGCTAAAGACATACGCACCGCCAGGGAGCAAAGGCCCGGGATCATCTCCACCTTCGGGTACGGCAAATACGCCGCTGGCTGATACGCGATCATTCCCTGCCAGTACGCCAGCCAGGCCACTGGGGTTGCCATCTTCAGCGAGTGCTTCGAGGCCCTCGCCCCGATCAGGCGAACCCGATGTGAACAATACGCCAGCCTCCTGATGTAAGGCAAATACGCCCGGGGCCAGTATCCCAACCACACCTGTGTTTGCACTCACAGTCTCTGCCAGGCCACTGGGGTCGCCGTCTTCAGCGAGTGCTTCGAGGCCCTCGCCCGTATCGGGGAAACCCGATGAAAACAGAAATGCAGAACCTATATGTACAACAAATACACCCGGGGCCAGTAGTTGCGGGAGTTCTCCGCTCCACACATTCTCAATCTGCACGCCAAAACCCGTAGCAGAATCTTCTGACGGCGTGATTGTCACGCGAATAACGCTGTCAACCGCGGGAATGTCGTCGCCCATGGCGATGCGCACGGTGTTATCTTCGTCAGCCGCGCCCGTGTTTGCACCACTTTGACGCGGGGCCTGATCTGCTCCCGTGCCGATGGGTTGATTCACTTCTGTGCCCGAATCCCATAACATCACCTGATCCGTCACATCGCCGGATGTTCTATTGCCCGCATCATCCCAGAGCGCGATGCCGTCTTCATCGGGAGCATAGAACAAATCGTTGGACTGTACAAACATCGTGGCAAAGGACACTTTGGCCCCCGGTGGTGCTTCAAATGAAAACCCATAAGACTGACCCGGCGGGAGGGGGCCGGGGCTATCTGCGCCCAATGGTACGGCAAAAACTCCGCTCGCTATATAAGCAAATACGGGGGGGGAAATATTCTCAATACGCACGGTAAATTGGGTTGGTGGTGCCGGTGCGTCTATTGCTGATGAACCCATCACCTGTGCTTTTCCACCAATAGGCAAGTCGAGCGTCACTTCATAGCCTCCGTTAATTGGTATGCTCGACCAGGAACCGATTGTGTTCCCGTCCTTCATGGCGCGTGCCTGGTAATAACCCGTCACATTTTGTGACATAATCTCCACGCGCGCCTGGCCATTGTCATCGGTGATCCCAGACCATGCGTAATCCGGAACCTGACCCGCAATAGAACGCGAAAGCTCGATTGTGGCATTGCTTACGGGCGCGTCATCCTGTCGCAACGTAGCCATTACTACAGCCTGAGCCATGTGCCCGGTCGCAGCCAGTTTACTCAATGGCTGTCCGACCTGCTCATCTGCTACCTGCGACTGGGTCACGCGCTCGCTACCACAGCTCAATATCACGCCTGCGGCGAGTGAGACGGCGACGATACTGCGAATACATCTCGACATGACAACCCTCCTTGTAAGAGTTCCCCCGGCTCTAAGAGTGAAACTGTGAAACACAAACTCGGAGTTGAGTCGGTTGTCATCTCCCTATTTTTAAGGTTGTGTCTAACTGCGGATCTCAAGTCGCCCAGTCAAAGACGACTGCGAGGCGTTCGGTTTTTTTGTGCAAAAGGTCCTGATATGCCTGCTGACACCTTTCGGGGTCGTACTTTGTGTAGATGCCATCGACATTGACGCGGCCCTCGGCCAACCATTTGAGGGCACCGGCAAAGTTTTCAAAGACGCTGTTGGTGCGAAAGTCTTCTGGCTGGCGCGGCAGTTCCCATTCCCAGCCGCTGCGTATGGCGACGTAATTAAAGAAGATGAGGCGATGCAGGTCGTGTATGAGCAGGTCCGTGTATCGACGCCAGGGGGAGGCGATGCAAACGACTTCGGCGCGTTTTCTCACGGCGCCTGCTGCATCGAGCAGGGCCTGTTCGTGCCCCGAGCATTCAAGGGCGAGGTGGAATTGGCCCGAGAGTTCGGTATTTTCCGATGGCACGGCATCCAGTACATTGTGGATCCCCGTCTCCGAGGCAATTTGCCGCCGCGATGTGACCGGGTCACAGGCATAGACTTCGTAGCCACAGGCTTGAAAGTTTTTGGCCGCGAGATGGCCAACGAGGCCGAGCCCAGTGATGAGAATTTTGGCGGGTGGTCGCGCCGAGGTGGTTGTGAGGGTGGTCATTGAGACGCCCATCATGCGGGCAAATACAGCTATTTCAGGTGTGAGGTTGTCGGGCAGGCGAATGACCTGCGAGGCTGGTTTTCGCTGGTAGGATGCGTGATTGCCCGGGCAGAAGGCGAAGTCGCCCGGCGATATGTCCGCGACATTTTCCCCCACTTTTTCAACTTTGAATGCCGCTGCGTACCCCGATTGTCTGGGAAAATTGTTGCCGAGATACCCGCTGTTCAATTCCGTGCCCGCACTGATGAGGGTTGCAAGGGTATGACCCGCGACTTCGTTTGCACCGATCGCGTCTGTATCGATTTCAACTGGTAGTAATTTTGCGGTTTCGCGTTCGGTGAATGTGACTGCATATTCGTTCATGTTCTGTTTCCTTTTTTTAACTTCACACTTCACACTTCACATACACCGGACTCACCCATGCCTTCCCGCCATCGATTTGCGTTACGCGCACCCAATAGGGGTGACAGCCGGGATGCAACTGGTTTTCGGTATGGGTAAATGCGATGTCTCGTCCAATGCCTGTGGGCATTTGTTCAAATACGACCTGCATATCAATACCACCTGCATCGATTACAACTGGTCCTTGTGCGATTTCTGTAAGTTTTAACGCTTGCGACAAGACGGGTGTTCCAAATTTGATTGTTGCATCGGGCGGGGCGTCCAGGGTTAAAATGATGCCGTCTGCATCGCCGGTTGTCACCGATGTCCAGGTTACTGATTGATCGCTGGCAGATTGAATGCCTTCGGATGCCGAGTCAAAGGCAAAGCCTCTGGCGTCTGCGATTCGCCCTTTGTCTATTGTTACTTCGCCATCCCAGCGCACGAGTCGGTTGCGCGCACGGATGCGCTGTCCGGACCACGCAATGCGTATGTCTGTTTTATGTCGGGGAATGGTCTGGGGATGTGTATAAATGATTTCCGTGCCTCTGAAGATATCCACTTTTTCTATTGGCGCTGTGCCCCAAACACTGACGGCGATTTCAGGTGGTGTGTTCGTTGCGAGGTCCGATCCCATGGGCTGTCCACCCACGGTGACGTCTATGAGGATGCGCTGTCCACTGGTGCCGTAACACCGCCTTGTTTTTATCGCTTCCCAGATGCTTTCTCGCGTCAATTCTTTTGCATATACGCATGTGATTCCGCCGTAAATGCCGAATGCGCCACTGCCCGGATGTGCGGCACCCGGGCGGCCTTTGTGGTCGTCACTGCCACAGGTGAATCCGATGCGATAGCCTTTTTCAAGGGCTTCTTTTAAGAACCATTCAAATTCTCCCCATTCAGATAAAACCTCGACTACGGTCTCCAGGTTTGGATCGTGCCAGGTCAGGTTGGCATAGCGCCCGCCCACATGGGGGATTAGTAGCGCGTCTTTTCCCTTGAGGGCGCGGTAGAGGTCGGTTATGTGCTGACAATCTGTTTCTATATCTGATTTGTCTTCGATCAAGACATGGCTGGAGCGGTGCAATGGTCCATCGTCACCGGGATAATAGACGTTGTGATCGCCGCCTGAAGGTGTGTTGCCCGACCATTCCCAACCGACAAAGGCCGCGAATTTGCCCGCAGTATTCTGTGTATTTGCCTGGTGTTTGATTTCATTCCAGATTGCTTCTGTAATCTGAAAGTCATTTCCCTGATGTCCCGCAAAATCCAGCCACGCTTTTTCGCGTGCAAAACGAAAGTAGGATGAGACCGGATTGGTTCCCACTGTTTCTTCGCTTTGTCCGTGTAGATCCCCCCAAAAGGGTTGCGCATCTTTGCGCGTTTCAATGCATATTAGTGGATTACATTCTGCTTCAAAGCCATTGTTTTTATCCCGGATCCGTGCGCGATAAATGCCCGTTGTGGGGGCTGTCACATTTTCAAATCGCATGACGCCGCGATGTTCTGGCTGAAATACATAAGTTTCGGGTAATCCGTCCAGGCCATCGGCGTCGATTTTTACCGTGCCTCTGTATTCCGCACAGGGATTGCCCCAGATGTCTTCGGCTTTTACTCCGATCCAGGTGGTTTCTCCCGGCGTTGTTTCAGAAGATCCCAGTGCGACGAGGTTATTGGGCGCACCGCTTACGATGGGCACTTTTGGCGATGGCACTTCTGTATATACCCATGTGCCGCACCAGTCAACCGATACGCGAAATTCAAATGCATCTTTGCAAAAGGTTTGTGCGCGGCTGCCCGGACTTCCACCAGATGTATCACCCAATATTAGTGTTATGGTGTCGCCTTCTGACAATGAGTCGTCGAATACATCGATGGTCACGCAATACCGCCAGGGGCGAATATAGCGCTGTCTGTCAAATACGGCTTTTAAGGTCGCCGGTCCCGTGGTCGAGACCGATGCATAATCAGGCGCAGCGGGGTCGTCAAATTGCGGTCGCTGCCAGTCGCTTACGTCGCGCCACGCGATTTTGATTACGCCGCCGTCGTCTATCCCGTATTTGCCCGCGTGATATACAATGCGCCATGTGCCCGTTTCTCCGGCGATAACCGCGCGGTCTGGATCGATTTCTGCCCAGCCGTAATATCTGCGAATTTGTTCCTCTGTCAGGTCGTGTTTTTCTATCATAAGGTCCTTTCATGATTGGGATGGAAGAATGGATTTCAAAATAGCGAATTCAATCGCATCTACAAGCACTTTTCCGAGTATTGGCGAAAGTATGGGAATCTGAGTATATTTTGACGAGAGGTGAGAGCTATGAATGAAGACCTTTTTTTAAGACCCATATCGCAAACCGAACAGGAGATGGCAGACGCGCCTCTGGCCGAACGCCTGCGTCCCCAGGTGCTGGACGATATTGTGGGGCAGGATCATCTCGTTGGACCGGGTGCGCCCCTTCGGGTGCTTATCGAGAGTGACCGCTTGCCGTCTATGATTTTTTGGGGACCACCGGGTTCGGGCAAGACAACGCTGGCTCGGGTTATTGCGGGTACGACGCAGAGTCGGTTTGTGTCTTTTAGCGCGGTTACCGCGGGGATCAAAGAGGCGCGGGAGATTATTGCGCGGGCGCGAGAGGAACGACGCCTGGGCAGGCGTACCATCTTTTTTGTGGATGAGATTCACCGTTTTAACAAGGCGCAGCAAGATGCTTTTCTGCCGCATGTGGAGAATGGTGTTATTACGCTTATTGGTGCTACTACTGAAAATCCCTCTTTTGAGGTCAATTCCGCCCTGCTTTCACGCACTCGCGTTTTTGTGCTCAATTTGCTCGATACGTCCCATATTCGCCAGGTGCTGGACCGCGCAATTGCCGATTCGGAACACGGTTTCCCCGATTTGCAGATTGATGACCAGGCTTTGGATCTCATTGCCGAAACTGCGGAGGGCGATGCCCGCCGGTCTCTCAACGCGCTTGAGACGGTTGCTGCGGCTGTTGAGACTACGGGTTGCGATCCCACGCCAGAAATGGTGCGGGAGATTCTCGGTCGCAAGGCTCATCTTTACGATAAGACAGGGGAAGATCACTACAATATTATTTCGGCTTTTCACAAGAGCCTTCGCGGCAGCGATCCACATGCCTCGCTGTATTGGCTCGCTCGCATGATGACGTCGGGTGAGCATCCACATTATATTTTGAGGCGTATGATTCGCTTTGCTTCTGAAGATGTGGGTGCTGCTGATCCGCGCGCTTTGCAAGTTGCCCTCAATGCCCGCGAGGCGTACGATTTTCTGGGCAGTCCCGAGGGCGATCTATCCATTGCTCAGGCGACGGTTTATCTCGCTACAGCCCCTAAGAGCAATGCCGTTTATGCCGCGTATAATAGCGCGCTTTCCGATGTTGAGAAACATCCCAATTTGCCCGTGCCCCTGCATATTCGCAATGCGCCGACAAAGCTTATGAAAGATCTCGATTACGGCAAGGGGTATCAATATGCACATGACGATCCGGATGGCTATATTGATCAGGTGTATTTTCCCGATAATTTGAGAGACCGCACCTATTATCATCCCACAGATCGCGGCTATGAAAAGCATATTCGCGCGCTTATGGATTGGTGGGATGAATTGAGAAAGAAAAAATCTTTTTGATAGAGCACCCAAAAGTGCATCCATGCCGGTGTAAGGGCGAAGAGGTATGTCTTGACAATGCAGCGAGATTCCCGCAGTTTTACGGGTGATCGTTTATGTATGTTTATTTGAAAGGAGGCAACATGGAGGCTTTAATTTTCGCATTTACGACAAATAACATACCCGGTTCGCCTCCGGTGAGGTAGCTGCTTCGGTCATTCACTATCTGTCCGTCGCAGTTTTATCGTCCCTCCGGAGCTGCGGGTCTGGTATGTATGGTGGTTTTTCGCCCGACATATTCATTCCCTGGAGGAGACGAACGGACATATGTATAATCCTGATTTTTGGGAAGTTCAATTAGATCAATCAGACCTGGAAATGATGCCGGATGATGTTGGCCTGTGGTACGAGTCGCCCGAAGACCAGAATTTGCGCTATAAATATGAAGATCGGATTAGACGTCTCATCCCACAGATCGATACGCTCTTAAATCAATCGCTTACGCAAAGACAATTTGAAGCTGCTGTTTTGTATTTCAAATACGGCAAGACCCAGCGGGAGATCTCCGAGATTATGGGTATTTCACGCCGGGTGGTCAGCCAACACTTGTTCGGTATTACGAGAAACGGAAAATCCGTGGGCGGTGCTGTGAAAAAACTTCGCAAGCTCTGCCGCAAACACGGCATTGCCATCACAAATTAAAAAACGCCTGGGCACGACGCTCAGGCGTTTTGGTTGCAAAGGACGCGATAAAACTGCATCCATGCTGGTGTTTATGTAACCGGACCAACGGGTTGGTGCGGTTTGCTGATATATTGGCATCCACCGCGCAAAACGCCTTCCGGAAGCGGAGTTGCGCATATCGAAAGGAGGTTAATGTGAAACATTTTAACTCGGAGGTGAACGCCTGATTTTCAGGTGTGACCCTTCAGACGTTGGGCCAGGGACATTGTTCCTGGCCCTTTTTTGTCAGTTCTTCCACTGGTTTATCTTGATTGAGCAAATATTCCTGTCTCGCCATCATTGTCAAAATACCTACCAGAAGACTGAGCAGCAGCACCAATCCCGCGGGCATAAATTTTCGCGTGCGGACAAATCGGCTCATAAAAATGCCCGTGAGCAATAATCCGACCAGTCCGCCGGTCAAAAATCCGACGGCGGGATCGCTCAGGCTTTGCCAGTATCCAACGAGTGCGGCAATACCGCAGATTGCGCCTGCGAATAGGGATGCAGAACTCCCGGATTTCATCTTTCCTACGACGCCCCCCACAATTAACAATATGCCGTAAATCGCCAGTGCTACTTGTGCTATTTCAATCATGGCTAAATCCTCACTCTCCAAAGTATCCTCGGCTTGCCCAAACTTTTTTTGCCAGTGCTTTGGCGCCATCGGACGGTTCGATTTCTCCCAGAATACTGCTCGGTGGTTGTCCCGGTTTTTTGCGCGTGGGATCGGGTGACCAATCATCGCGCTCGTATTTCTTTCTTATGGATTCATCGCGAAAATCGGGTACTTCCATCGGTGCTGAATCGCTGAGCGCTGATCGCCACGCTTGAATGCCGGCGATGCTCATGTCGATGCCGCGATATACATCGAGGTAGGGTTGCTCGCCCGTGCGAATTGCTTCGGCGAAATGGTAACTCGTGAAGAAGTCGCCACCGCCATGCCCGGCCTGTGTTGCGCGGTCGTGATGTACGGGGAAGTCCGGTCTGTAAACGGTTTCCACTGGTTCTCCTTTTGGCTTTTCCCACGGTTCTCTCCACACGCGCAGCCGATATTTATCGCCGTTTCGACAGTTTTCCATCACGCCCTTGTTGCCGTGGATTCTGACGTAATTGCCGTGCCCGCGCAACGCGCCGTGCAGGGATTTCATGACGGCGTCATTGTCCATCCTGCAGATGATCACACCCGCTGTATCCGCGCGGTTCATGTGCAGGGTTTTGGTCAGGTCGCCAAAATCGTAGGGTATGACAAATCCGTTTACTTTTACGGGGCGCGTGTCCGTGATGTACATTACGGGGGCAATCGAATGCGTGCAATAATAGGTCGAGGGAATCCAGTTGCGCCAGTGATTGCGCCCGCAACTGCGCCCCAATTTTACTTCCGGTGGATCGGGATGCACGTACTCGCCTTCTCCGTATTTAAATTCTCCCACGTGTCCTTTCTGGTAGAGCCGCCTCATTTCTTGATTGTACGCCGTGTAGGGGTAGTTTTCGGCAAACATATAAATTTTACCACTGCGCTCTACCGCCCGCGCAAGTGCGACGCCTTCGCCCAATGTATGGCAGGCTGCGGTTTCGCTCATGACGTGTTTTCCGGCGTTCAGTGCTTCGATGGCAAAGGGCGCGTGTTCGTGAAAATAATTGGCGAGTACCACGGCGTCCATATCGTGTTCTAAAAATGCCTGGTAATCTACGTAGGTCGATACGCCGAGTGCTTTGCCTTCGGGTCTTAGTCGCTCTTCCCAGGTATCGCAAATTGCTACGAGTTCCATCCCCGTTGGTGCTGCCGCCCGCATAAATGATCGCCCGCGTCCCACGCCGACGACGCCTACGCGAATCGGTTTGTGTTTATTATTTTCTGCCATCAAAAGTTCTCCGGTTTTCGAAAAAATAAAAACTCGGCAATAGGCCGAGTTTTTTGGGATTTAAATATAAAAGCGGATATCTGGAACGGCGTCCATCAATCCCAGTTCTACACCATAAGCATAGAATCGCCTCAAGCCTTCCAATTCTGCATCATCCAAATTGTAGAGGATATTTCTGGTGAGATATTCAGAATAAAATGCGGGCGATAGGGTGCGGGTTTCAGCTGCATAGTCCTTTGCGATGTTTGGGATGAGCGACTTGCTCTTTTCTTTGGCTTCGATCAGTTTGTCAATGTGATATGGCGTCAATGCATCGGGGCGTCCGGTCCAGCAGGCATAGACGAAAGGCAACCCGGTCATCTGCGTCCAAATTTCGCCCAGGTCCAGGATTCTATAGCGTTTGCGGGACAATGCCAGCGCGGGATCGCCAATCAACAGGGCGGCATCGGCGCGTTTGAGCATTGCGTCTATATCTGGGGGATGAAAAAACACTTCTGGCTGGCAGCCAAATTGCCGCGCCAGTACAATCTGCGCCAGTACGACTGATGTGCGCGATCCGCGGTCCAGAGCGAGTGTTCGAATTTCTTCGGGTTCTTTGTTCAGTACGATAAATACGCTGCCAACAGGACCGTTTGAAATAATGCCGATATTGGGCACAATCCGATAGGCATCACGTCCGCGTCCAATTTCTACAGCGGGGATCAATGCCACATCGGTTTCGCCCGTGTGCAGCCGTTCGGCGCATCGCGAAGGCACGCCGTAGATCAGTTCAAAATCGCGATCAATCGCACCCGTGCGCAGCACTTCAACCAGTGGCCGCGAGTTTAAGTATGACACTACGCCCAAACGCACACGCATTGCTACGTACCCCTAATTCAAAATCTCGTACCGTGTATTTCGCCTTACAGGCTCGTATCCCGCATCCCGAATGAGCCGTTGCATCTCTTGAAGTGTCATGGTATCCGTATGGCTCGTGCCCGCTGCACTGACTACGTTTTCTTCCATCATTGTGCTGCCAAAATCATTTACGCCGTATTTTAAGCTGACCTGCGCGACCTTGGCTCCTTGCGTTACCCACGATGCTTGAAAACTTTTGATATTGTCCAAAAACAGGCGCGCGATGGAGATGGTTCGCAAATAGTCAAATCCGGTCGCTTTCACGCCATTCCATCGCCCCTGGTCGTTGGCAAGGGCGGTGTAATCGGGTTGAAAATTCCACGCGATAAATGCTGTGAATCCGCCTGTCTCATCCTGCAAATTGCGGATGTGTTCCAGGTGTTCTATTCGCTGTTCAATGGTCTCGACATGTCCATACATCATGGTCGCCGATGTGTGCATGTCCAATTCGTGTGCAATGCGGTGCACCGCAAGCCATTCGTGGACGCGGTCTTTGCGAAAGCCGATGATGTCGCGCACTTCGTCCGACAAAATTTCCGCACCAGCTCCCGGGATAGAATCCAGACCGGCATCGCGCAAGCGGCGAATGCATTTTTCGAGTGACATACGCGAGATATGCGCGATATAAATGATTTCTGTGGCAGATAAACAATGCTGATGGATTTGTGGGTAGCGATTGCGTATTGAGGAAAAGAGGTCTTCGTAATAATCTACGCGCAGTTTTGGGTTCAGGCCCCCTTGCATCAGAATTTCGCTGCCTTTTGGCACGTCGCCGCCAACGGCAATGAGGTCGTCAATTTTTTCAAAGATCTGCTCTCTGGGCAATGTATAGCCTTCGTCGGATCCCGGCGGGCGATAAAATGCACAGAAATCGCATCTTACCCAGCACACGTTCGTGTAATTGATATTTCGCCCGATATTATAAGTCACCTGGCCTTTGGGCCATTTGCGCCGCCGCACCACATCGGCCAACAAGCCCAATTCGGTTATATTGGGATGGGCAAACAAGCGCATGGCGTCATCTGTGGAAATGCGCTCGTCGTTATATACTTTTTCAATAATGTCGTCGATCATGTCGTTTTCCATTTGGATGGGGAAGTTCACGAAATCACGGGTATTTCACCGGGTATTCCGATGGGGGTTTCTTCTAAAATTTCTCGCTCGCTCGATAAAACATTGTATAGATTATCCCGCTCGACGGGGTCGCGTCCGGATTCTATAACGCGCTCGACCAGTTGCTTGCGCGTGAGTACCTGTCGCGTCTCTGAATATGAACGGCGCGTAATTTCGTATTCCTGAATTGTGCCGTCGATATCGTCTGCACCGTACCACAAAGCTACCTGTGAAATTTCAATGGTGTTCATAATCCAGAATGTTTTGATGTGCCGGAAATTGTCCAGCATCAATCGTCCCACGGCAATTTCTCTTAAATCCGCGATGCCTGTCGGGCCGGGCAAATGCTCTAATTCTGTGCGTTCGGGATGAAACGACAGGGGGATATACGTCAAAAAACCGCTGGTTTCGTCCTGTAATTCGCGCAATCGCACGAGATGATCGATGCGTTCTTGCGGGTTTTCGATATGTCCATATAGCATTGTCGCATTGGTGGGTAGGCCGACTTCATGCGCTGTGCGCGCGACTTCGAGCCATTCTTCGGAATCCGCTTTGGTCCAGAATAAATCTTCCTGTACGCGATCGCTGAATACTTCTGCACCCCCGCCGGGAATGGACGATACGCCGGCTGCTTTTAATTCGGTCATGACATCTTTCAATGGCTTTTTTGCAATGCGCGCAATCTGTACCCATTCGATTGCGGTAAATGCTTTTACCGCCACATCGGGACGCACGTCTTTGACGGCGCGCACAATATCGAGATAATACGAATAGGGAAGTTTGGGATTGATGCCCGCGACCATGTGAATTTCAGAAATGGGCAGGTCGATGTATTGCAATACGCGCTTTTGAATATCTTCAGGGGATAATACATAACCCCGCTCGTCTTTTGGTTTTACATAAAAGGAGCAAAACCGGCACAGCTTGTTGCAGACGTTGGTATAGTTGATGTGCTGATTTCGGACGTACCACGCGACATTGCCACACATTCGCTCGCGCGAGATATTGGCCAAATATCCCACGGCATTGAGGTCGGACGTCTCGTAAAGCCGCAT